>JAJZZR010000107.1 GCA_021797465.1 Pseudomonadota bacterium
CAAGGCCCGCGGGTACGGCCGCTTCCGTACCATTCGCATGGTCATCTTCATGATCGCAGGCAAACTCGACTTCTCCCGCATCAACCCGTACGTCACCGCATAGCCCACTCGTTTTTCAACAGAGCCGGAAGTCCCGAGCTGCCGTTCGTGCGAATTCGCGGCCGCATTTTCTATCGACCCGAGGACGTCGAAACCTTCCTAAAAGAGTCCGACTCGGATGAATTTGAGAACGACGTAGACGTCGATGACGAGGAGCAAGACGGGTGAAGGGCGCCCGACACGCTCGGTACACCGGCGCATTGACGTGCATTTCATGCCTCTTTCCACGAACTCTACTTGCGAAGCCCTAATGAAGCACTACGGAGATCTTGGCGGTTTCTAACGAATACCCTACAGGTTTGCCTGCTTTCCATGGCCTACGGATTCCATCTCGTTCCAAATGACGGCATCGACACGGGCAACCGCTGAGCACAGCACCGCTCATAGCCATATCCCTGCATCGAGAAATATCCATGAACAAACCCCGCTTCAGTCCGCTCCCTACCTCGACGCCCACATACCCGTCAACACCCAGTAGCGCAGCGATAAACACGATCTCCTCCGCGCCAGCGCACGTCTATCCCGGCCGCGCAGGGGGCTTGATCGCGGGGATACCGACCGTGGTACGCGTCAGCGGGGCGGGTCCGGCCGGGCGCAGCCCGGCCCGGCACTGCCCGCCCTCACCACGGTCGGCCGGGGCCCCCGGGTCAAGTCCCCTGCGCGGCCGCATTGGGCACACATCCCCGTCAGCGCAGAATACCCTCATCGCGAGCACCCGCCACGCGCAAGCCGTTCTCGCTTGTGACCGAGAAGGCATCGCTCTGGAAAACGCGCAACTCGATGCCGCCCTGGTGCAAATCGATTTCGGGAAAATACATAGCAGCTGCCGCACGCCGATCTTCGATCGCTATCCGCTTAGCCTCCAGGGTCGGTTGAAATGTGAGTACGTGAGAACCGCCGGACTCGAATGCAGCATTCTGTTCGGAGACGAGCGGTCGGCGGCGATTGACGCTGGATTGCCGACCGATTCCTGGAGCCGCGCTGATGGTGAGCTTCAGGAAAAAGACAATCGCCTTCGCGCCGCACATGTCGACCTTGTCTTCGATCCCATCGCCCTCCGTCGGGCCGCCAAAGATCACGCTCGCCACTGCTCTCGTATTCGTTCACGGAATGAGGCTGCCGTCGCCTATCGGACTTGCTCCGATTATGCTCATCGTTACGGTGTCAGACCACCAGCTCCCTTGGCTGATAAAATTACGGTCACAGGCTGTCTCAACAGATTGGACTCCCCCCGCTGGTGGTGCCGCGTGATGCGCAGGGCGTATTCAAAAACAGCCGATGCTCACATGCGCTCACTTGGCTTCGTGCACAAGCAGGCCTCCTTGTATGTTTCCTACGAAGCCCTGACTTTCTATATCTCCCAGCGTTTGCAGAATATCGAGACGCTTTCCGCAGCGATCGCCCGCAACGACTTGGGTGAAGAGTTCCGCTTAATTGATCTCGCGGCACACGGTACGAGTTCGCCAGCGATCCGCCGCACCGAATTGATGGTTCGATGCCGCGGTATGGAAGAAATCGCTCGTACCGCTGGACACGTTGCGACGCTCTTCGTATGCACATTGCCGAGCCGGTTTCATGCCTATCACATAACCGGTGCGCGCAATCCCAATTTCGACGACTCCACACCGCGAGACGGCCAGCACTGGCTGTCTCAGCGCTGGCAACGCGTGCGTGCCGCGCTTCATCGGAACGGAATTGAGGTTTACGGCCTGCGTACCGCCGAGCCTCATCATGATGGCACCCCCCATTGGAACATCCTGGTATTCTGCCATCCAGACGACAGCGCTACTGTTCGTAGCGCGTTTCAGGCACACTTTCTGTTATCCGACTCCGCCGACGAACCTGGTGCCGCCAGGCATCGGATCAGAGAAATTCCAATCGATCCGAAGCTCGGAAGTGCAACGGGCTATATTGCCAAGTACATCTCGAAGAACATCGATGGCTTTCGCGCAGGCAAGGATCTCGAGGACACGAGTCAAAACCGTGATACCACGGAAACCTGCATCCGAGCCATTGCATGGGCCTCGATTCACGGGATAAGGCAGTTTCAACAATTCGGCGCTCCACCAGTCTCTGTTTGGAGAGAGCTCCGTCGGCTACACAGTGACGCATCTGGTGTAATCGAGGATGCGCGCAAGGCAGCTGATGAAGGTGATTGGGCTAAGTTTACAACCGTAATGCGAGCAGAGAGATTGCCCTCACGGCTTTGGAAAATCGATCTCTTCAAAGTCTGGAGCGACAGGCCCGGTGTCTTCGGAGACCCAATCGGCCCCATAGTTCTCGGCGTCCGCACGGAAGTCACGACGGTCGTCACCAGACAGAGGTCTTGGGAAATCGATTGGCGACCTGAGGACGGAGCGCGCACGCAAGCTACGGAGTCTGGGTCCCCTTGGACTTGTGTAAATAACTGTACGGCTGTAACCACTACTGTCCCAACGTTTGTTTGAATTGCAATTGTCAGTATCGGATTTACGTATCGTTTTCGGCATTCTCTGGGCGTCACCGACTCGAACTTGATGCGGGCATTTGGCTACCCTTCAGCGTCCTTCGGAGCCGGGGCCCACCATGGTCACCGGCAAGCTGATGTTCGCCCAGTTAATCTGAAGGTCACCCTCTGGCGACGCGAAGTTTTCCTGCGGGCTCAGCGACATACGTGAGAGTGGGCTGCGCGGTTTCTGTCTACGTGGTGATCTGCTCGATCAGCTCCAGGGCTCGACGCTGCTTTGCGGTGGGCGTAGTGATGAGATCGAAGGTGCCGGAGCGCTCGACGGGGCCCGGGGCGCGGCAGGTGTTGCGTACGATGCTCGAGAGATCCTCGAGCAGGGTGCGGAGGCTATGTGCCGCAGTGCCGTCGGGGAGCGTGTGGGTGAGGACCTTCTGTAGCGCCTCCTCGGAGCGCTCGGCGGGGGCCACCGGGTCGCGATGGGATTTTGCCGCCTGGTCCTCATCGGCGAACAGCAGCGGCCGCCAAGCGTCCAGCATGTGCCACTCGACATAGTAGGCGAGCATGCACAGGAAGATGTGGGCGCGCACCCGATGCTCGAGCCGATGGTGGATGGGACGCACTTTCAGGTCCACGGTCTTCAGCGAGCGGAACGCGCGCTCGACGTTCGCGAGCGCCTTGTAGTTTCTGACCGCATCGGCCGCTGACATGCGCTTTTTCGGCACTGCGGTGCGGATCACATAGATGCCATCGAGCAGCGCCTCGGCGGCGATCTGCTCATCGAGGAGCTTGAATGCAAAGCGCTGCTCCTCGATCGTGAGCTCGAAGTGCTTGGCGACCTTGTACTTGTTGACCACGCGTCCGACGCGCACGCCGATCTTGTCCTTGCCCTTGAGCCGCCCGGCTTCGACGCTCGCGCGCACCTTCTCGAGTTCCTTGCCCGTCGCTTCCAGTAACGCCTGGCGCTTGTGGCCGCGCAGCTTCGAGAGCTCAGGGTTGCGACAGGCAATGAGCCGCTCGCCGGGATAGTCGGGGTGGCTGATCTCCACCAGATTGCGCTCATCGAAAAATCCAAGCTGCAGCGTCTGCCCTTCCACGAGCGTGCGGATCTGCGTGCTCTTGAGCGCCGTGATCCAGGCAAGCCCCTCAAGGTCACGCAATTCCTGGATCGCCTTGTGGGAGATCATGCCCCGATCGCCCACCAGCACCACCTGCTTAAGTCCAAACTCCTCGCGCAGCTTCGTGACCTGCGGCATCAGCGTCTTGGCATCTGCCGTGTTGCCCTCGTAGACCGACACCGCCACGGGACAGCCTGCCTGGCTCGTCAACAGTCCGTAGTTGACCTGGAGCTTGTGCTTCTTCCCATCCCGATCATGGCCGAGCTTGGCCAGCGGGCAGTGCGTGCCTTCGAAATAACTGGAAGAGAGGTCATACAGCGCCAGCGCCCCCTCGCTCAGGTGTCGGGCGGCGAGCTTGCGCTCGATCTGCCCCTGGCGCTCGAGTAGCCAGTCCATCGCGCTATAGAGGTCGTTCTCGTCGGCCGCCTCGACCCCGTACTCCTCGGCGAGTGTCGTGGTCTGCCACCAGCGCGTGGTCGCAAGCTTCGTATGCGGGGCGAGCACACGAGCAGCCACCATCGCACACACCCGATCGCGCTCGGGACTACCGCGCGAGGCGATCAAGGACTCAAAGCCCAACCGCTGCATCGCCGCGCGCACCGCCATCACCTGACCGTGAGGCTTGGAGCGCACGACCTGCAGTCGCTCACCGACGGGGACGAATGTCTCCCCACGCAATGTCCGGCGGATCACCTCGATCAGCGGCTCGGGAAGATGCGAGAGGTTGCCCACGGTCTCGTTCTTGACCTGCGAACCTTCGCGATAGGAGCGCCGCAGCAGATGCGTCGCGTACACCCGGCCTTTGTAGTGGCGCCGTGTGGTGACGACGTGGACCGCGCCTCCTCTTTGCGACATGGCGCGCAATATAGCCGATGTGAGGAGTAATTGCAATCATATTAGTGACTACATTTTGCGACAAAGAAACCCTCAACACCTGCACTTCAAAGCCTAGAAATACAGAGACCTGCTGACTACCGTCGGCTCAGGCGCGGGGAGGAACTTCATGACTAAAAGGACCCTCGGGGTGGCGTCGAATCTCAGAGAATCCAGCGGCTTGTCCTCGGCCGGCCCCCAATTGCTTCCGCCGACGTTCCGCGATTGCACTGCCTCCATGTGACGCAACAACGGGACTGCAGCCATCGTCGATGGCACAGTACGCAGAAATGCACTTCGGGGAGATGACTCGTGCCGTCAGATCAGGTGTTTCCGCGTCAGAAGAAAGCGGATCTGTCACCGCTGAAAGCGAAACCATTGCGCAACCCCGGTCAGACGCTCGATGAGGCCTTTGACTCGCTCCTCAACGATCGGCTCCTGCCATACCTTCTGTTGCCGGCGATGCTCTGGGTCATCGCGCTGGACGACTGGATCGGTCGGTGGGTCACGGTGCGGCGTGGTCCGCTCTTGTACGGGAGCGCGGCTGTGGGGCTGACGGCATGGAGCGCCTGGCGCATCCGAGACCTGCGCCGAGTTGCGGCCAATATCAAGCTCGGTCGGGACGGGGAAAAGGCGGTTGGGCAATTCCTTGAGGGATTGCGGGTTTCTGGCGCCCGCGTGTTCCACGACATCCCCGCCGACGGCTTTAATCTTGATCATGTGGTGATCAGTGATCGCGGTGTATTCGCCATCGAGACCAAGACTTGGCGTAAGCCGCGGCCTGGAGCGTCCATCAGTGTTCGGGACGGACGTCTCTACCGGGATCACAGGCCGGTCAAGGTAAACCCAATTGAGCAGGCCGCGGCCCAGGCGGCCTGGTTGCGGCAATTGCTGAAGGAATTCACCGGCAAGAACTTCCCGGTCCGCCCGGTGCTCGTATTTCCGGGATGGTTCGTTGAGCCGATAGACCCGGAGACTATCGGGCGGGTGTGGGTGCTTGAGCCGAAGGCCTTGCCTGAATTCATTGAACGGGAGCCGGAAAGCATTGCGCCGAGCGACGTCGCGATGGTCGCATTTCATTTGAGTCGGTATATCCGCCTACACGGCAGCGAACCGCGGGACATCAAGGATGCCATCCGCGGGGGCAGCCGATGATGGCGAATGCCGGAGCGCCGCGGGCGGGTCCGTGCGCCGCTACCCGGTCGCATTATCGGCAGAGGACGGCGCCGGATGTCACGGCTGCCGGTGGGTGACGAGTATTTTTCCCTGCTAAGATCCCCGACATGTCCCTATCACGGGTGGCTCGCCAATGCCGATGCAACGTCACAGCATAGTAATTCCCCGGGAGGACGGTGGGGTTGAGGTTCATCCGCTCAAGGAATGGTTGCGTCAGCATCCGGAAGAAGTCCCGAGCGGCCTCGATCCCACACTCAGCACATCTCATCAATTGCGCAGCGCCTTGCGTCGCTTGGGATGGACGATGCAGGAAACCTCGACGGAGATTCGACTGATCAAATCGAGCGGCCGCGCCGATATTGAAGCGGTACAGGAGCTCTTCAATCCGGAGGATGGAGCAGATAAAGAATCGAGCGAACCGTATTTCACACTGGAGTATCAACTGAGGGACTTCCTGGCCTCGAACCTTCCGACCATACCGATCAAGGGGCGACGGCTTCGCCTGTACGTCGATCCCTCGGGTCGGGACGGGGTCGAATTTCCGACCGCCGTGGGGCCCATTGACATTCTTGCGGTCGACGAGGCAGGCGCGTTCATTGTTTTCGAATTGAAGCGTGCGCGCAGTCCGGACATGGCAATCGGGCAGCTCGCGCGGTACATGGGGTGGGTCCGGCAGACCATCGGGAAGGACCGCAAGGTTTTGGGCGTGATCGTGGCGAAATCTATCGGCGAGAAACTTCGCTACGCCGTATCGGTCGTGCCGAATGTCAGTCTTTTCGAATACGAGGTTGAATTTCACCTTCGGCCTGCGCACGACATCGGATGAATTCTGGGGTGAGCCTGATGTCCGCCGCACCGATTGAGTTTGAAAGCGCCTTCCCCCTTGCGGAGTCCATCAATCGTATCAAGGCTGTCACTCGATCGAGTTTTTCGCTTTCCGCGATGGCGCATGAGTCCACGATTGGCCGGGTGAGCGCGCGGCGCGGGTGGTGCTGCAGCGCGGGACGCCCTTGTTTCGAAGTTCCTTGAAGCCGTTCTTCATCGGCCGGTTCGTCAAGCGCATGGTTCGTCGGGACCTGGCTTCAGTTCGGGCACGAGAACGTGTGAGTGTGCGTCCGGTGGAGCCGTCTTGGTACATTACCGAGTACACCGCCGCAATTGACCGTGCCAGGGTCTTCGTGTCCATCGGATAGTCCGAACCGCATCATGTTGAATACCACAGCCCAGGGCGCCGCGCTCACCTTCGATATCGAAGGCCACGCAGTTTGCTGCTTCGAGAACGGCCCAGATCAGTTGTGGCGCTGCGGGTGCGAATACTTCCAACGGATGCTCACCCGACACCGCGATGGGTTTTGTTCGCACGTGTCCTGTGCGATCTGGCGAGCTGCAAAGGAGGGTGTTATACAATCTCCGGGTCTTGATGTTTGACTGGGGGGTCTCCCACACGCCCGTCCGCGAGGCGCTTGTTCTCCACCACGCTGTAGTACGTGTGCTCTTTGCCGTCCTTCTTGCGGATTGTGGCGCGCAGGAACATGACGGAAATCCATTATGCTCACCGCCGCCACGCTGACCAGCACCAAGGTCTTCACTACAGCCACTTCCGGCTGTTGGCGGGGACGAGGAAGCGCGTGATTCTGGGGGTGAGAGGCGCTTTTTCGAAGCGCCACGGGCCGGCGGCGACACCGCCGTCTATGGACGCATGACCGCGACCAGACGCAGCCGCAGTGGAATTAAGAAGTTGTTTGGCGAGCTCAAGCAAAGAGATCTGTAGAACAAGCAATCGCCGTGCCAGAAAATCGCGAAAACGCGTCGATCGACAGAAAGAGGCGGATCTCAATCCCCATCAACACCGGCCCCCGCACGCGCGCAAGTGCCTAATTGGACACCACCGACGGCCCGTCCTGGGCCAAAATCGAGGGCGAATCCGCGCAGTCGGGCTAGCGGCGAAGCGGTATGGATTAAGCCAGCCCGCGGCGCACGAAAACGACACGGACGCGGCCCTTATGGCGCCTCTGGCATCAAAATTCCCTCGTCTGTCATCCACCTCGCAAGTTGTTCAGGGGGCCCCGAACATTTATCGCCGATTCTGCCTCTTGGACTTTTCCGTTTCTACGCCAGCCGACAAGTGGCCGGGACGGTGCGCGGCTGCCCATGCCGCGCCGACTACGCACTCACGCCGGCTTTGTATACGTTACGGTCGATTGTTGGTCTTGGCGAGTTGCTTCATCATGTTCTTAAAAAGATTCCCCTTCGCTCTAAACTTGCCCAGACCGCAGCCGAATGCGAGCGGCGATATCCCCACTCCAATCACGCAGTGCACGTACCGGCCATTGAAGTGCATCAAGAATTCTCCGCGGCTGAACTGAATAAAGTGGCGAGACGCGCCACTCGCCCAGCCATCCCACCGTGGTGTCGGTTTCGATGGCGAGAATTCCGAGTCGTTTGGGAACCCAAAACTAAGCCTATCGCGCGCCACGACTTGCGCGCGCAGGATCGTCAGACGCGCCGCGGCATGCAGTGATTTCTCCCAGTCTGCCCGTGTCTTTGGCAGTTGCGCTCTCCACATTGGTTCATTTTGACCCCAATCGGCACGCCGGTGCTCCGCAATGAGTCGACTGATCGCCTGAATCGGAACCGGCTTCAGCGCGAGTTCCGGCTTCAGATGTATCCCGTTCTCTGAAAATTCAAAAATGCGAGGGGGAAACACAACGTCGGCGAGCAACATTATTCGCATTCCATGCTGAACAGGATGTACAAAACCCACAGATTGCACCGGAACCAATGCAAAATACAACAGCACCTGCACCGCACCAGCAAAAACTGCCGCGATAATTCTTCTTCGGCCATCGCGCCCTCTGAGAGGACTGAAGTGAATTCTCACTGCGTTGCCGCCCCCTCAGGATCTGAATTAGCGTTCTTGTAAATTCTGCCGACCCCCGCCTTTTCTTTTGGAGATCTCCCTGGGGTTAATAGTTCCGGAGACCTCCGCACGCACGAGAGTAATGCCGGGATCCTCGCCCACGGCACGGCGCTCTCGGCGGCCGAGACCGCGCGCATGATCCCGCAGCTCTCGAGCGCCTCGGTCCGGGCGGCGATGAAGTGGGCGGGCGATGAGCGGCGCTTGGCACA
>JAJZZR010000378.1 GCA_021797465.1 Pseudomonadota bacterium
GTCGGTCATCTCGAAGGTCTGGATGACGTTGACGTAGCCCCAGTACGGGCCGCGCCACAGATTGGTGAAGTAGTCCTCGTTGGCGTCGGGCGCGAAGACCTGCAGCCACTTGCCGCGGAAGATCCCGATGGGGGGTACCGCGGTGACGCTGGGATTCGTCCGGCTGATGTAGGCGGTGCCGCCGTTGATGTTCATCAGTCCGGCGCCGTAGGCCAGTCCCACCACCTGGGCATCCGGATCACAGTCTCCCGACCATTGATCGATGACCACCGGCTTGCCGGGCGGCGCCAGATGCGCGTCGATCCATCGCGCAGCGCCGACCGCCTCCATGTAGGGGCTGAACGTGTAGCCGGGGACCGGCAGATTGTTGCCGGGCAGATTCTTGCCCGCCTCAATGTCCGGCCAGTCGAACGGATGCGACCACATGTGCGAGCCGATCTCGACATAGGGCAGGCGGAACAGCTGCCGCGCGACTTCGCTGCCCAGGGGCGCCAGCGCAGGATAGAGGCCATGTTTCCCGGGCAACAGGTCCCCGACGATGACCGAGCCGGTGAAGGGCAGCTTGTACCGCTCCACGATCCGGTGCATGTAGACCTCGCCGGCGATGTGATATGGCGGAAATTGCGCGCGGCTGACGAAGCCGTCACCGTCGGTGTGGGCCATGAACAGCCGTCGACCGCTTTCAGTGGTGGTGTCCGGGACGGGCATGCTCGGCAGGCGCAGGGCCTGCCGATACAGGCGGAAGGGGTTCACCAGCCACCGTGTGTCGCCGTCGGGCAGTGTGGCGAGCAGATAGGGGGACATGACGTAGCCTCCCCAGGGAGTGATCGCGGCGGCGTCTTCCACCGCGCCCGACCGGCTCCGCAGCCGCAGCCATACGTGACTGCCGCTCGGGGCGGAAACCTGCAGGAAATTCCGCGGGTCGGGTCGGACCCGCATCTCGTAATTCATTGCGGCGGACATGCCGTCGATCGTCAGTCGCGCGATCTTCCTTGTTTCCGGCCTGGCCATCCGCAGGGCTCGATACGCGCCGCCATCCAGATCGTCGAGAAAATTCTGCAACAGCAGCAGCGGTATGCCTGCGGTTCGAGCCGCCCGCAGCCAGGCTGAGAGGCCGGCGGCGTCCTCGAGGCGATCGAGGTCGTCCCAGATGATGATCCCGGCGTACTCGCCCGCCGTCGCAGTGACGGGTGGACCGCGGGAGAGGCGGCGAAATACGGGGATGTACCCGAGGTACTCCAGCGGCATGGCGCCGTCCATGAAGGCCGAACTGTGCTCCTGCGCGTGGTTGCTGTTGTAAAGGATCAACACGTGCCGCGGCATCGGCTCGCGCAGTCCCGCGCCGACGGCCGTCAGGTGAGCATCGGTGACGTACGGCACGAATCCCAGGCGGCTGATCCTGCGAGCGTCCTGCCACCAGCCGCGCCGGGCGATGCGTGTAGGCAAGTAGTCGACGACGATGGCGGGCAGTCCATAGGAGCGCACCCGGCGCAACTCGGGGAGCAATGCGCGGCGCACCGCCGCGGGAACCGGACGATACGTTCCGCTGCGTTGAATCCACCCATGAAACAGCGACTCCGCCACGACGCCGACCAGATCCCGGTGTATTCGGGCGAGGACCGTGAAGCCGCGATTGGTGATCAGCTCGGCCCGCGGATGCGCGCTCTTGATCGATCCGATGAGCCGCACGAGGCCGGTTTGCTGCGCGGCGCGCGCCCGAATGCCGTGGACGACCTTCTTGTAGGCATCGATGGTGTCAAGAAAGAAGCCGCGATAGCCCTGTTTCCAGATCGGATCGATGATGCGGCGCACTAGGTAGTGGCGGCATTCCCGGCGCGCCAGGTCGATGATCTGGCCGCCCCAGGCGCTGTCGCGGCCGAGGACGCAGCCGCGCGGCAAGCGTGCATAGCGCGGGTTGCCCGGCGTCGTCTCGCCCATGCTGGCGTAGGCAAAGACCTCGTGCCGAGAGGCGAAATCTCGAGGCAGGCGCCGCGGCCCCGGATCGACCACCACCCAGTCGAAATCACGGAAGGCGGCCGGAGCGGGGCCGCCGCCGTAGTAGAAACCCACACTCGGTAGGCTGTGCGCCAGTGCGGCGGACGACAGACATAAGCTTGCCAACGAACAGAGCATGGCCCAAACCGGTGCCTGCGACCGCATGAAATGACTCGCTCGCACCCTACCGTGATCCGGTGATTATGTATTAGGGAGAGGATCACAGTGTTCCGACCGCGCCGACTCAACCGGCGATTTGTGTGCGCCAGTTCGCATAATATTCCCGCGCGCGGGGCGCACGGGCGGAGCGAGCGCGCTGTGACGCAGCGTGGCGGTGTCTATCCCAGCGCTTCGCGCAGCGCGGCGATCTCCTGGGCGGATTCGGCAAGCAGCGTCCTGCAGGCCGGCTCATCGAGTCGCAACCGTTGCAGCGGCTTGGCCGCGGCGACTCGCTCGTGCAGCGCAGCAGTGTCATCACATTCGGCGAGCAACGCGCCGGCGAGCAGCGCGTCGGCCAGAGCCGGCGGGCCGCGCGCGTCGCGTTCGTAGTTTTCCGATTCCTGCACGGCCTGTATGATCTCGTCGGCCATGCCCCAGTTCTCGAGCAGCGCCGCCGCGATGCTCAGGTGCCAGGCTCTCTCGATCGCCGCGTATGCGGCCGCATCATGAAACAGGGAGCGGTGGCGGCTGGCTCGCGTCAGAATGTACAGCTTGCCGACACCCTGGAGAAGGCCGGCCAGCAGCGCCGTGTCCGCCATCGCGGTGGTCAGGCGCCGCGCGATGACGAAGCTCAGGCTCGCGACGTTGACGCCGCGCCGCCACAGATCGCCGAGCTGCGCCTCGAGGCCGCGCAGCGCGGGCGCGGCCTGCAACTGACGCAGCGCGAAGGCGATGGTCGCGGAACGTACGGTGTCCAGTCCGACGCGGGCCACCGCGGCGCGCAGATCGGCGACCCGTGGTCCGTACGGGTTGAGCGCGACCGAGTTGGCCATGCGCACCAGCTGCGTCGCCAGCACCGGCTCGCTACCGACGACACGCAGGATGCGCCCCAGATCGGCGGCCGGATCGCTGAGCACCCGCTGCACGCGCATGACGATGTGCGGAAAGCCGGGCAGCTCCACTTTGCCGTCCGAGAGCTCGGCGGCGAGCTCCCGCACGAAGCCGAAGGCGATGTCCTGGTCGGGCGCGCCAAGCGAGCCGCAGTTCATGATCGTCTCGGAGTTGAATTGCGATTGCATTGACGGATGACGCGCTCGCGGCTGGCCTCAGACCCCGAGCGCGTCGCGCAGAGCGTCGATCTCGTGCTGCGATTCCTCGATCAACTTCTGGTAGCCGGCGGCGTCGATCTGCAGGCGCCGGCATGCGGCGACGTCGTGCATGTTCAGTTCCAGCGTGTCGGGGTGGTTCTTGAAGGCGCTCAGCAGCTGGCTCACGGTGAGCACGTCGGTGAGGTCGGGCGGGCCGACATGTCTGCGTTCCAGATCCTCGTGGCCGCTGACGGCCGAGACGATCTCCTCGGCCATCTCCCAGTTCTCGAGCAGCGCCTGGGCGATGGGCGTGTGCCACTCGCGCACGATGGAGGCGTAGACGCCCTGATCTGCCAGCAGCCGCGGATAGCGCGTGACGCGCGTCAGGATGTAGAGACGGCCGATGCCGTGCAGCAGGCCGGCGAGCATCGCGGTGTCCGGATTGACGCGGCTGAAGCGCTTGGCCACCACATATGACATCGCGGCGACCGCGGCGCTGGTTTGCCACAGATCGTCGAGCGGCTGCTCGAGGCCCTTCAGGGCGTCGCTTTTTTTCAGCTGCGACATCGCGAAGGCGATTGCCGCGCTGCGCACCATGTTGAACCCAAGCCGGGCGATCGCCGTACGCAGCTCGGTGATCGGGCGGCCGCTGTAGTTTATGGCCGCGGAGTTGGCGATCTGCAGCAGCCGGGCCGCCAGCATCGGTTCGGAGCCGACCACGCGCCCCACCTTTTCCTGCGAGACCTCCTCGTCCGAGAGAATCTGGCGCACGCGCAGAGCGATGTTCGGGAAGCTCGGCAGGTCGACCTTGCCGCCGGACAGCTCGGCGGCCAGCGCCTTGACGAAAGCGAAGACCTCCGTATTGACGTCGTCGGCGGCTGCGGGAATTTCCTGTGCGGGGATGCTCACGGTCTGACCCTTTCCATACTCTGTGCTTATCGGCCGCCGCCGCGCAGACTTGATACCGTGGGACGGAATTCCCGGTCGGTTCAGCTCGGACCCGCGGCGTTGGCGGCCGGCTGCGCCCGAGTGAGATCCATCGTCTCGGCGAGCGTGCGCAGTTTGGCGGCGATCTGCTCGAGCGGCAGTACATACTGTGCCGCTCCCAGCGCGACCGCCTCGCCAGGCATGCCCCACACGACGCTGCTGGCTTCGTCCTGGGCGATCGTGCGGCTGCCCCCTTCGAGCATTTCCTGCAGGCCCCGCGCCCCATCCTTGCCCATCCCTGTCAGAAGGACGCCGATCGCATTGCAGCCGCCGTTCTGGGCCACGGAGCGAAACAGCACGTCGACAGAGGGCTTGTGGCGGTTGACCGGTACGCCGTCATCGAGCCGGCAGACGTAGCGTGTCCCGTCGCGCGCCACCAGTAGATGCCGGTCGCCTGGGGCGATGTAGACGTGGCCGGCGAGAATCTGCTTGCCATCCTCGGCCTCGCACACGGACACGGAGCAGCGGTCATTCAGGCGGCGCGCAAACGGGCCGCTGAATGCCTTGGGAATGTGTTGGGCGACGACCACACCGGGGCTGTCGGGCGGGAGGCGTGCGAGCACGTCCTTGATCGCTTCGGTGCCGCCGGTCGAGGCGCCGATCGCGATGATGCGGTCGGTGGTGCGCAGCTGACGCGAGCCTGTGCCGCGCGGCAGCACCGCATCGGCGCTGTGGGCCGGTACCGGTGCGCCAGGCATGCGACTCGGGTCGAGCGCCCGCACGCTGGCGCAGGCGGCGGTGCGGATTTTCTCGATGAGCTCGTCGCGGTACTCGGTGAAAGTCGCGGCGAGATCGAGCTTCGGCTTCGACAGGTAATCGACGGCGCCGAGGGCCAGCGCTTCCAGCGTCACATCCGCGCCGCGCTCGGTCAGAGAGGAGACCATCACCACCGCCATGGGTCGCAGGCGCATCAGGTTGCGCAGGAACGTGATGCCATCCATGCGGGGCATTTCCACATCGAGCGTGAGCACGTCGGGATTGAGCCGCTTGATTTTCTCGCGCGCGGCGTGAGCGTCGGCCGCCGCGCCGACCACGTCGATGTCCGCGGCCGCGCTCAGCATCTCGGTCAGCAGCCTGCGTACCAGTGCGGAGTCGTCCACGATCAGTACGCGAATAGGCGCGCGGCGCCCCGCCGTCGCCGACCGTCGGGAGAGCTGGATCTTGTCCGGACCGCTCATGTGAACAATTCCACGTCGCCGCCTGGAGTGTGCCGTCCGAGGCTCTCGAGGTACAGCTGCTCGTGGCGGCTGATGATGCGATTCTCCACGGGCCGCAGCTTGCGCAGACGTGCCCGCCCGCTGATCGGGAAATAGAGCACTTTGCGCGGCTGTGTGCCGCCGAGATCTTCGGCGGCGACCGGGTACCCCTCGATCCGTGTGTAATCGCGTATGAATCTGATGTTCCGTTCCCCGACGTCCGACATGCCGGCGAGAATCCGTCCGCCGCCGAACAGTTTGATCTCCAGCCGCTCACGTGCCGCGCCGAGCTTCAGCAGATCATTGATCAGGCTTTCCATGGCGTACGAGCCATAGCGCGTCGCGAGCCCGACGGCCGGATCCAGCCAGTCGTCCGAGCCGGAGGCGACATCCTCCGGCAACATGAAGTGATTCATGCCGCCGACGCCCTGGCGCGGGTCGCGCACACAGGCCGAGATGCACGACCCGAGCACGGTACTGATCACTTCCTCGGCGCGCGTGACGTAGTACTCGCCCGGCAGAATCTTCACGGTCCAGCCGTGCTCGCGGTCCCAATGGCGCTCGAAGTGCTCGAATCCCGGCACCGCCGGCCCGGGCTCGGGCGGCACCGGGGGGTCAGACCCGCCGGTAGATTGACTTGCCGATGAGCGCATAGCTCTCGCTGACTCTGAACAGACTCTCGGAATGTCCGAGGAAGAGCAGGTCGCCCGGACGCTGCAGACGGGCGATGCGGGCGAACAGATCGCGCTGCGTATCCTTGTCGAAGTAGATCACCACGTTGCGGCAGAAAACGGCGTCCAATGGTCCTTTCATCGGCAGCGCGCGCACGAGATTGAGCTGCTTGAACGCGACGAGGGCGGCCACTTCGGGCGCTATGCGCTGGCTGACCACGCCGCCCTCGCGGTGCTCGATGAAGAACCGCTGCAGACGCGGTGGCGACACACCATGCAGACGTTCCGGCGCATAGATTCCGAGCCGGGCACGTGCGAGCATCTCGGAATCCAAATCGGTGGCCAGGATGCGCACGTCCCAGTGCGCCGGATCGGTCAGTGTCTCCGCCACCGTCATGGCGATCGAATACGCTTCCTCGCCGCTCGAGCAGGCCGCCGACCAGATGCGCAGGCGTCGCGTGCCGGAGCGGGCCGCGGCGAGCGGGATCAGCCATTGATCGCGCAGGTACTGAAAGTGATGCGGCTCGCGGAAGAACGCGGTCAGGTTTGTCGTGATGGCGTTGCACAGCTCGGTGAGCTCGCGCGCGTCGCGCCCGAGCAGCTCGCGGTACTCGGCGAAGCTTCGCAACTGCAGGGCGCGCAGGCGCCGGGCCAGGCGGCTGTAAACCAGCTCGCGCTTCTGTTCGCCGAGATTGATGCCGGTGAGCGATTTGACCAGAGCGCGCAGCTCGTGGAAATCCTCGTCGTGAAAGGCAAATTCCCGCAGCCGATTGCCGGTGGCGTCGCGTAGTGTGGCGATGTTCGGACTCAAAAGAGCTCCACGCCACCCTCGTCGGCATGCAGCCGCGCGTGCCCGTGCCGATCGCGGGCCGGCATCAGCAGGTTTAGCAGCATGTGATGAGAGTCGGTGGTGAAGTGGGCGCGCAGCCGTTCGCGCAGAGCCGGCCAATCCCGCGGCTCGGTCGGCGGCGCCGGGCCGTCGGCGGCGCCGGCGAGCAGGTCGCGCGCCTGGATCAATTGCTGGGTCATGCGATCGTGGAATTGCAGACTCTCGACGCAGGCGGCCAGCTCCGGCGCCAGAGCCGGGGACGGAGCGGACGCAGCGATGCGCGCGATCGCCCGGCCAAGCGCCTCGATCGGCGCGAGCGAATCCTGGATCGCCAGCTCGATGAGCGCGGCCGCGGCGGCGACCGCCAGTGCGAGCAGTGCGGCTTCGGCCGCCGGCGGATTCGTCTCTGTCGGTATCGTCATGTCTGGTCCGCGTCGTGCAGGTCTGACTCTCGCTGGGGCGGCGCATCGGGCGGGCACGGCGAGGAAGGCGGGACTCAGCTGTGCTTGGACTTGAAGATCCGCACTTGGCGATTGAACTCGGTGGCGATCTCCCGCAGTTCGCTCAGCGCCGTATTGTGCAGGCTGACCCGATCGCCCGGAGTTATCCGGTTCTGGCGAACCTCGAAGTCCAGGCATTTCATATACGTCTGAACGTCGCGGTTGTACTCCTTTATCGTCTGCATCGCCGTGATCATCTGCTGCTCGCTGGCCTTGGCGCCGTCGGGGATCTTGCTCGGCGCGGACGGCAGCCGGCAGTTGGCCAGGGCCAACGGCCCGACGAGCGATCCGGCAATCGCCGCGGCGAACAGGACTTTGTAGGAGGGTTTCATCACAGGACCTCGTTGCGAGCGTAATGGAGCGAAGAAGCGCAAACTCAGCCGAGCACCTTGGTGACCGTGGCGAGCAGCCGGTCCGGATTGAACGGCTTGACCAGCCAGCCGGTCGCGCCCGCGGCCTTCCCCTGCTGCTTGCGCTCGAGAGTCGCCTCAGTGGTGAGCATGAGCAGGGGTGTGTACCGGTAGTTGCTGCGCGCGCGCAGCTCGCGCACCAAGGTGATGCCGTCCATCTTCGGCATGTTGACGTCGGTGATGACGAGGTCGAACCGCTCGCGCTCGGCGATCCGCAGAGCCTCGACGCCGTCGGCCGCCTGCTGCACGTTGTGCCCGGCGCCACTGAGCGTGATGCCGACCATCTGGCGCATCGCCGCCGAGTCGTCTACCGCGAGTATCCGGGCCATCGGCGTGCTCCACAGGCTGAATCAGTGAATTTCATCGATCAGAACTCCTGCCACTCCGAGTCTTCCTCGATCGGCGGCGCGGGACCGCGACCGACCGCCGCGGCCAGCTTCGGCGTGTCGTCTCCGGGCGGCGACGCGGCGCCGGTGCGCTGCCGGCCGGCCCACGGCCGCCCGGAGCGCCTGCGCTCCGGGCGCGGCGGTGGGGCCGGGCGCGGCAGTGGGGCCGGTGTCATCGCGATGGCGGCGCCGGCGAGCGCGGCGTCGGTGGCGCCGACGTCGAAGCGCGCCAACATATCGTTGAGTCCGCGGACCTGCTCGACCATCGACTGGGACGCCGCCGTGGCCTCCTCGACCAGCGCCGCGTTCTGCTGTGTAAGCTCGTCCATCTGCATCACCGCGCGGTTGACCTGCTCTATGCCCACGGACTGCTCGCGGGAAGCGGCGGCGATCTCCGCGACGATATCCGAGACTTTCTTGACGGCTGCGACGATCTTCTCGAGCGTCTGACCGGATTGCGTGACCAGAACCGAGCCATCCTCGACCTTGCGCACCGAGTCCTGGATCAGCTCCTTGATCTCCTTGGCCGCGGTGGCCGAGCGGCCCGAAATACCTTGCATCTCGCTTGTGACGACCGCTAAG
>JAJZZR010000293.1 GCA_021797465.1 Pseudomonadota bacterium
CGGGCGTGGTCGGCGTGGCGCCGTTCGTGCAGTCCCAGGCGCTCGCGGTGCGCACCCCGCAGATGCTCCCGGTCCTGCTGCGCGGCATCGATCCGGCGGCCGAGCCGTCGGTGACCCGATTGCGGCAGGTGAGCACCGCCGGCTCGCTGCGCCAGCTCGAACCCGGCAGTGAGCGAGTGATCATCGGGGAGGTAATCGCCCAGGAATTGGGGTTGGAGCCGGGCGATACGCTGACGCTGCTGATTCCCGCGATCGGGCCGGGCGGCCTGCCGCAGCCGACGCTGCATCGCTTCAAGGTGGCCGGCCTGTTCTCGATCGGGCTCGCCGACAAGGACGCGATGCTGGTGTTCGCCAACATCGCCGACGTGCGCGCGCTGCTGCCCGGAGGCGGACTCGATCAGGGGCTGCGCCTGCGCTATCGCGACGCGCTCGATGCCCCGAGCATCTCGGCGCGGTTGCGCGCGCGTCTGCCCAAGGGCTTCCAGGTCATCGACTGGACGCAGCAGAACGCCGCCTACTTCCGCGCGATCCGCATGGAGAAGGTGATGATGTCGCTGATCCTGCTGCTGATCGTGGCGGTGGCCGCATTCAACATCGTGGCCATGCTGGTGATGGTGGTCACCGACAAGCGCACGGACATCGCGATCCTGCGCACCTTCGGAGCCTCGCCGGCGCGGGTGCTCGGGATCTTCCTGGTTCAGGGGCTGACCATCGGCTGGCTCGGCGTGGCGCTCGGCGTGGGGCTGGGCCTGACGCTGGCCTACCACGTCAACGCCGTGGCGGGCTTCCTCGAGCATACTTTCGGCTTTCAGATCTTCAACTCCAGCGTCTACTACATCACGGCCATCCCCTCGGTGGTGAAATGGGCCGACGTGGCGGCGATCGGCGCCGCGGCGCTGGCCCTGACGGCCGCGGCGACCATATATCCGGCGGTGCGCGCGGCACGGATCGCGCCGGCCGAGGCGCTGCGGTACGAGTAGGCACGCGATGTTCGGCTCATATGAATGGCTGATCGGCATCCGCCACTTGCGCTCGACCCACCGTCGGGGCTTCGTGTCGTTCGTGGCCGTGATGTCGGTGTGCGGCCTGGCGCTCGGGGTGGCCACACTGATCGTGGTGCTCTCGGTGATGAACGGCTTCGGCAGCGTGCTGCGCGGCCGCATCCTCGATGTCACCGCTGATGCGACCCTGATGGGTCTGCAGGGCACCACCGCGCATTGGCGCTCGCTCGAGCGGCGGGTGCTCGCGCACCGGCACGTCGAAGCAGTGGCTCCCTATATCGAGCAGCAGGCGCTGCTGACGCACGGTGATTACGTTGCCGGCGCCTCGGTGCGCGGCGTGCTGCCGAAACAGGAGGCGCGCGTGACGGCGCTGGCGCGCCGGCTCGAGCACGGCGATCTCGGCGCGTTGCGCGCCGGACGTTATCGCGTGATCCTGGGGGTCGATCTGGCCCGCGCGCTGCACGTGCGCCCGGGCCAATCGGTGGTGTTGATCGCGCCCGAGGGCATCGCTACGCCTGCCGGGCTGATGCCGCGCATGCGCCGCTTCCGCGTCGTCGGGATCTTCGACTCGGGCATGTATCAATACGATCGCGAGCTGGCCCTGATCAATCTCGGGGACGCGGCCCGGCTGTTTGCGCTGCCGCCGGGGCGAGTGACCGGCCTGCGGATGCGGTTCACCGATCCCTGGCGGGCCGGGCCCGAGGTGCGGCACATCGCCTATACTCTCGGCGGCGCGGGCTATTACGTCAGCGACTGGGCCGATCATCTGGTCAACTTCTTCCGCTCCATCCAGATCACCAAATCGATGATGTTCGTCATGCTCTCGATGATTGTCGCGGTGGCGGCATTCAACATCGTGGCGACTCTGGTGATGATCGTGAAGGAAAAGCAGGCCGACATCGCGATTCTGCGCACCCTCGGCGCCGCGCCCGGCAACATTCTCCTGGTGTTCGTCATCCAGGGCCTGCTGATCGGGCTGGCCGGCACGCTGCTCGGAGCCGGGCTCGGGATCTTCGTCGCGCACCATCTGCAGGGCCTGGTCGCGTTGCTCGAGCGGGTGCTGCATACCCAGTTTCTCAATCCCAAGGTGTACTACATGAGCGAGCTTCCAGCCCACGTGCACGGACTTGACGTGCTGCGCGTATGCGGCGTGGCGTTCCTGTTGTGCGCCTTGGCGACGATCTATCCGGCTTGGCGCGCCGCGCGCACCGCGCCGGCCGAGGCGCTTCGCCATGAGTGAGGCGGTGCTCGAGGCGCGGGACGTGGGCCGCAGTTTCGTGGAAGGCTCGAGCACGCTCGAGGTGCTGCGCGCAGTGGTGCTCGCGGTGGGCGTCGGCGAGCGGCTCGCCATCGTCGGGGCCTCCGGCTCGGGCAAGACGACGCTGCTGCAGATCCTCGGCGGGCTCGATCGTCCGACCCGGGGCACCGTGCTGATCGACGGCCGCGACATCCACCAGTTGAGCGAGCGCGAGCGCGGCGCGCTGCGCAACCGCACGCTCGGATTCGTCTACCAGTTCCACCATCTGCTGCCGGAGTTCTCGGCTCTGGAAAATGTGGCGATGCCGCTGCTGGTGCGCCGTACGCCGGTGGCCGAGGCACGCGCCGAGGCGCGCGCCCTGCTCGAGCGGGTGGGGCTCGGGGAGCGGCTCACGCATCGGCCGCACCAGCTCTCGGGCGGGGAACGCCAGCGCGCGGCCGTGGCGCGGGCGCTGGTGACGCAGCCGAAGATCGTGCTCGCCGATGAGCCGACCGGCAATCTGGATGGCGCCAATGCCGCGGCGGTCTTCGAGCTGATGCTGGAGCTCAACCGAGAGCGGGGTACCAGCCTGATCGTGGTAACGCACGATACGCGCCTCGCGGCGCGCATGGACCGAGTCTACGAGCTGGGGGCCGGGCGGCTGCTCGAGCGCTCCGCTACAGCACCGCCAGATGGCGCGTCCGATAGTGCCGCGTAACCTGCCAGCGCCACAGCAGCTTCAGGCCCAGCCAGCCGGCAAGGCCGGCCAGCACCGAGCAGATCAGGCAGCCGAGCAGGAATGGCTCCCACAGCGGCCCGAGGCCGTACTGGACCCAGTGCCAGCTCAACTGAAAGTGGAATTGCCGCGGCGGCTGCCGCAGCGCGAGCGCCCCGACCCGATATGCCAGGTAGTAGATCGGCACCATGGTCAGGGGGTTATTGATCAGGAAGATGGTTCCGAAGATGGTCGGCACGTTCAGCCGCCGCGTCAGCGCCGTCACGCCCGCCGTCAGGGTGTGGACGGGCAGCGGAATGAAACAGATCGCGAGGCCCGTGCCGAACGCCCCGGCCACGGAGCGGCGGTGAATCGCCCACAGCCGCGGGTCCAGGAGCCGGTCGCCGAATACCCGCAGCAGCTTGTGCCGCTGGATGTGGTGGGGTTTGGGCAGGATCTTCTTGAGCGAGCGACGCATCATGGCAAGCTGACTGTACCATGCCACCACGGTCGCGGTCGGCGCCCAGGCGCGTATCGGCGGGCGGTGCTCTCCGGTATCATGGCTGCAACGCATTCCGACGGGGTCGATTGATGTGGGAAATCGTGCGGGCGGGTGGCCCGCTGATGTGGCCGATCATATTCTGCTCGATCGTCGCCGCGGCGATCGTGCTCGAGCGGCTGTGGACGTTGCAGGACCGGCGCGTGTTGCCGCGGGAGCTTCCCCAGAAGGTCTGGCAGCTGATCGAGACCGGACAAGTCACTGACAAGGTCATCGCCGCCCTGGAGCAGCACTCGCCGCTCGGGCGGCTGCTCGCCGCGGGACTGGCCAACCGCCACCGGCCGCACGACATCCTGATGGAGCGTCTGGAAGATGCCGGACGGCACGTGGTGCACGAGCTCGAGCGCTTCCTCAACACCCTGGGAACGATCGCGGGGATCTCCCCGCTGCTGGGGTTGCTCGGCACCGTGACCGGCATCATTCGCGCGTTCGATGCGATCCAGGCCGCCGGCATGGGCAGCCCGCGCACACTCTCCGGCGGCATCGCCGAGGCTCTGGTGTGCACCGTCGCGGGACTGTGCGTGGCTATTCCCTCGCTCATCGCCTATCGCTATCTGCGCGGCAAGGTCGAGGGCATCGTCGTGGAGATGGAGAAACACGCCGTGCGCATGGCCGATGCCCTCGAGGCGGCCGCGAACGCCGACCTGACGGGCGCGGGCTCGGAATCCTCCGCGGGCGAGTCGGGCGCATCGCCGGAGGGCCGCGCGGCGCGCGTGTCCGTGGCGGGCCGCCCGCTGCTTCGCAGCTCGTCCTGAGCGGCCGATGAGGCTCAATCCGCGGCGCCACGAGGAGCCGGAAATCAACGTCGTGTCGTTGATCGACGTGGTGCTGCTGCTGGTGGTGTTCTTCATGCTCTCGACCCACTTCACCCGCCAGGGGCGGCTGCACGTGCGGCTGCCGCGCGCGAGCGCGGTGCCCGCGGCGCGCGGCCGGCCCAAGCCGGTGGTGGTGACGGTGACCGAGAACGGCGACTATCTAGTCAACGGCCGTGAGCTTCTCAACAACAGCCCCGACACCCTGCGCGCGGCGCTCGCGGCCGAGCCCGCTTCGACGCGCCACGACACCGTGCTGATCCGCGCCGATGCCCGAGCGACCCAACAGTCGGTGGTCACGGCGATGGATGTGCTCGGAGAGCTCGGCTTCGCCAAGCTCGACATCGCCACCATGAAGGCCCGGGCCGAGGGCGGCGCGTGAGCCGCGACAGCGGCGACGGGGAGCGCGAAGCGGCGCGCACCTACCGGCGGCTGCTCGGTTATGTCGGCCCGTACAAGGGCACCTTCACGCTCGGCATCCTCGGCGGGGTGGTGTACGCGGCGGGCTCGAGCGCCCTGGTCGAGCTCGCTCGAAAAGTCGGCGGCCTGCTGCATCACCCGCAAGCGCGCCTGATCCTGTGGCTGCCGATCGCGCTGGTGGTGCTGATCGCGGTGCGCGGGCTCGGCAATCTCATCCAGACCTACTTCATGGGCTATGCCGGGCGGTGCGTGGTCAAGCGCCTGCGCGGCGAGGTGTATGAGCGGGTGCTCGACCTGCCGGTCGCCTTCTATGACCGTCAGGCCGTCGGCACGCTGCTCTCGCGCCTGACGTACAACTGCGAGCAGGTCGGGCGGGCGGCGACCACCTCGGTCGTCACCCTGGTGCGCGCCGGACTGCTCGTCGTCTTTCTGATCGCCGCGATGGTCTATATCGACTGGCGCCTGACGCTGATCTCTCTGGTCGTGGGACCGCTGGTCATCTGGCTGGTCGCGCTGATCAACCGGCTCTTCCGCCGTTACGGCCGGCGCATCCAGCACTCGATGGAGGATGTGACGCGGCTCGCCAAGGAGAGTTTCGAAGCCCCACGCCTGGTGAAGATATACGGGGCGCAGGCGCATCTGGCGGCGCGGTTCGAGGTCGTCAACGAGCACAACCGCCGCTCGAACATGAAGGCCATCCTCACCACGGGGCTCGCCAACCCGACGGTGCAGCTGGTGAGCGTGTTCGGCGGGGCGTTCGTGCTCGGACTGGCGATTCACGCCACGGTCGACGGCAGCATGAGCGCCAAGAACCTGGTGGGCTTCTTCGCCGCGCTGGGCATGATGGGCCAGCCGCTGCGCGAGGTGGTCAGCCAGTTCGGGCCCATTCAGCAGGGCGTGGCCGCCGCGCAGAGCCTGTTCGTGCTCCTCGATGAGCCGCAGGAGGCGCGCGCCGGCGACTTCCGGCCCGAGCGCGTACGCGGCGAGGTGGCGTATCGGGAGGTTTCCTTCAGCTATCCGCACGGATCCGGGCGGGCGCTGCGCGCGGTGTCGTTCGAGATCCCCGCGGGCGGCAGCCTCGCGATCGTCGGGCGCTCCGGCAGCGGCAAGTCGACCCTGGTGAGTCTGCTGCCGCGCTTTTACGACGTGACCGCCGGCTCGATCCGCATCGACGGCAGGGACATCCGCGAGTTCGATCTCGAGGCGTTGCGCGAGCAGATCGCCGTGGTGACCCAGGAAGTGACGCTGTTCGATGACACGATTCGCAACAACATCGCCTTCGGCCGGGCGGTCTCCGAGGAAGCGCTGCTGCGCGCGGCCGCGGCGGCCCATGTGCTGGAGTTCTCCGCCGCGATGCCGCAGGGCCTGGATACTCTGGTGGGCGACCAGGGCGTCCTGCTCTCGGGCGGGCAGCGTCAGCGCATCGCCATCGCGCGCGCGCTGTTGAAAGATGCGCCGATCCTGATCCTGGATGAAGCGACCTCGGCCCTCGACACGGAGGCCGAGCGGCACATTCAGGCGGCGCTTACGCAGCTGATGCAAAACCGCACCACGTTCGTGGTCGCCCACCGGCTCTCGACGGTCGAGCAGGCCGATCGGATCCTCGTGCTCGATGCCGGTGCGGTAGTCGAGAGCGGCACCCATGCCGAGCTGCTCGCGCGCGGGGGCTTGTACGCGCAGCTGTATCGTCTGCAGTTCAGCGACTGACCGCCGATGCAGCAGTGGCTCAACCGCCGTTGGTACGAGTCGCGGCGCTCGTTCCCGGGGCTGGCGCCGCTGGCATGGCTGTATGGCATCGTCGAGGGGCGTCGGCGGGCGCGGGCGCGGGCGCCCGAGCGGCTGGCCGCCCCGATTATCGTGGTCGGCAATCTGACGGTCGGCGGCACCGGCAAAACTCCCCTTGCGGTATGGATCGCCAAGGCGCTGACGCGGCGCGAGCGGACCGTGGGACTGGTCTCGCGCGGCTACGGGGGCGCGGCCGGCGGCGTGCGCGTGCTGCGCGCGGAATCGGCTTGGCGCGAGGTCGGCGACGAACCGCTGATTCTGTACCGGCGCAGCGGCTGCCTGACGGCTGTCGGTCGCGACCGGGTGGCCGCCGCGCGCGCGCTGCTGGCGCGCGGCGCGCAGGTCGTTGTCGCGGACGATGGTTTGCAGAATCTGGCGCTGGCGCGCGATTGCGCCATCGTCGTGGCCGACGGCGCGCGCGGGTTCGGCAACGGCAAGCTGTTGCCGGCGGGACCTCTGCGCGAGCCGCTCGCGCGGCTCGCGAGCGCCGACGTGCTGGTGATCAACGGCGCTTCGGAGCACCCGTCGCTGCGGACGGCACAGCGGCACTGCCCGGCGCTGGTGGTGCGGATGGACTTGGAGCCGGGCGCGGCGCAGGCGGTGTGCGGCGTCGAGCGGCGCGCCCTCGAGGCCTTTCGCGGTACGCCGGTGCACGCGGTGGCCGGTATCGGCAATCCCCGCCGGTTCTTTCGGACCCTGCGCGCCCAAGGCCTTTCGCTCATCGAGCATCCGTTCCCCGACCACCGGCCGCTCGGGGCCGCGGACCTCGATTTCGGCGATTCGCGGCCGGTGCTCATGACGGAGAAGGATGCCGTAAAATGCGCGCATCTGGCCGATAGCCGGCTGTGGTTCGTGCCCGTCGAGGCCGTCTTCGGCGAGAGCGATGCGGCCCGGCTGATCGAGCGGCTGATGCGCACGATCGATTCGTTCGAAGGTTCCCGCGGAGGTTAGCTGGTGGACGCCCGTCTGCTCGAGATACTCGCTTGCCCCATCTGCAAGGGCGCGCTGATCTACCGGCGCGAGGCCGGTGTGCTGGTTTGCCGTCTGGATCGGCTGGCCTATCCGGTGCGCGACGGCGTACCGGTCATGCTCGAGGAGGAGGCGCGCCAGCTCGCCAGCGACGACCCTCTGCTCGAGCACTGAACGCCGTTGGGCGCGTTTCACGTCGCCATTCCGGCCCGAGCCGGCTCGAGTCGCCTGCCGGGCAAGGCGCTCGCCGATCTCGGCGGTAAGCCGATGCTGCAATGGGTGTACGAGAAGGCCTGTGCGGCGGGCGCGACCGATGTGTCGATCGCGACCGACGACGAGCGGATCGCGGCGGCGGCGCGCACATTCGGTGCCGCAGTGCGTATTACGTCCGCGCTGCATGCCTCCGGGACCGACCGAATCGCGGAGTTGGCTGTGATCGAGGGGTGGCCGGATAGCGATATCGTCGTGAACGTGCAGGGTGACGAGCCGCTGATTCCGCCGGCGAACATCGCGCAGGTCGCCGCGCTGCTCAATGCATACGCGGAAGCGGCCGTGGCCACGCTCTCGACCGCCATCGCGTCGCCGGAGGAATTTCTCGACCCGAATGCCGTCAAGGTGGTTACCGATCAGCGGGGGCGGGCGCTGTATTTCTCGCGAGCGCCGATTCCGTTGCACCGCGATGGCGCGCCGGCGGGAGCGGCGGGTGTGCGCAGCTTCGAGGGAGCGCGACGCCACGTGGGCCTCTACGCCTATCGGGTCGCGGCGCTGCGCATGCTGACCGGCCTGGCCCCGACCCCGCTGGAGCGTGCGGAGAAGCTCGAGCAGTTGCGCGCGCTCGAGCACGGTCTGGTCATTCAGGTGGCCGAGGCCCGCGAGCCGCCGGGACCGGACGTCAATACCCCGGAGGATCTGCGTCGGGTCGCGGCGCTGATCGGCTGATCGGCTCGAGCTCAGGCTTGTGCTATCTTGAGCCGTCGACCGGGGTGCGCGGGTGAGGAACTTCACCTGGGCCGGATACGTCAAGACTCAATGAGGAAGGACGTTTCGGCCGCCGTCAATTGACGCGAGCCGGGCGTACGACATATGTCAGGTGGGATCATGCAATTGCCGAGTTCACCGCGGATGTGGCGTACAGCCGCGCTGGGTGCCGTGTGCTTCAGCTTGGCAGCGCTTTCAGGGTGCGCGACGCTGCAGCCGCAGCCCCAGCCGGAACCCGTGGCGTACGTGCGTCCTCCGAACACGACGGTCTATGCGTACCCGATGCATAACCAGTCTCCCGCA
>JAJZZR010000204.1:0-5781 GCA_021797465.1 Pseudomonadota bacterium
GCACGTGCCCCGAACCCGCCCCGTCCCGACAATCCCCAACGCCTGCCAGATATGATCCGAAATCGCGACGGGCCAGCGCGTTGGGTAACCGCGCCCAGCGCTTGGGGAGCCGGTCACGCAGACACGCGGTGAATAAGATGGGTTAGCTATGGTGCAGGAGAGAAAAAGCGGCTTGTACCCTCAGGGGCCGATGTCCACCGAGCCTCTCATGAATTATCTGGGCAAGCCAACGATCTCCTCCCGCAGCGTGCGTTTGAGGATCTTGCCGGACGGGTTGCGCGGAAGACTGTCACGCCGAATCACCGCATTCGGCACCTTGAACCCGGCCAACTTGGCACGGCAATGTGCTAGGATCGCTTCCGGCGAGAACGATGCCCCCGGCGCCATCGCCACTACCGCCAGCGGACGTTCGCCCCAGCGTTCATCCGGCACGCCAATCACGGCCGCCTCGGCTATCTCCGGCAGTTCATACAGGACGCGCTCGATTTCCGAGGAGGCGACGTTCTCGCCACCGGAGACGATCAGATCCTTCTTGCGGTCGGTGAGAAACAGGAACCCATCGGAGTCGACGTGGCCGACATCGCCAGTGCGGAACCAGTTGTCATGGAACGCTGCTGCCGTGCGCTCGGGGTCACGCCAGTAGCCACGCGCAATTTTTGGACCGCGCAGGCAGATCTCGCCGGTCTGGCCGACGGGTAACGGCGCACCGTTGTCATCAACGATACGGAGTTCCAGATGCGCGACCGGGCGCCCGACGGAACCGATCTTGGCGATCTCATAGCCCGCTTCCATGAAGGTGTCGCCGCTGCAGGTCTCGGTCAAGCCATAGGCGTCTATATAGCGAGCCGCGGAAAACGCTTCGGTAAAGGCGCGGATGCGGCTTTCCGGCGTGCGGTCGCCACCGCCGATTACCCAGCGTAGGCTGGAGACGTCGCGCGGCTTACGGGCCGCCTCGGCGAGTACGGCGCCGGTCATCACCGGTGCCATCCAGACCCCCTCGATCCGCTCTGCCTCGATGGCATCCAGCACCGCAGCCGCATCGAACTCGCGCTGCAACACGATGGTGCCACCCAACCACAACACCGCCATCCCCGGCAGATCGAAGGCGCCGACATGATACAGCGGGCCAACCACCAGCAGCCGGGTATGCGCCGTCAGCCCGAGCCAAATGATGTGATCGGACGATTTCCAGTAAAAATTGTCGTAGGCATGAATTACCCCCTTTGGCCGCGCCGTAGTGCCCGAGGTGTACATTAGTCGGAAAAGGTCGCCAGGGCGCCGGGGCAGCATCTCCGCCGGCGGGACATCGTGGCCGAGTCGCGTGCTGTCTACCTGAGCTGCCGCATCGACAAGCACAACATCCGGCAGGCCACCTGTCACTGCGGCGAATTCTTTATCAGCGATCATCAGCTTCGCACCGGCATGGGTGACGATATAGCTCACCTCGTCACCGGCAAGCCGGTAGTTAATCGGCAGGAACACGGCGCCGATGTGACTGGCGGCAAAGGCCAGTTCCAGAAAGGCCGGGCTATTCTTCATCAGCACCGCGACGATATCGTCGGCGCCGATACCACGCTGCCGCAGCCAACCGGCGGTTTGTTCGATACGCTGTTTCAGCGTGCGCCAGGCGATACGGTGTTCGCCGAACACGATGGCGGTCTTGTCGGGTGTTCGCCGTGCATGCAGACAGACGAAACTGGACAGGTTGATCACGATTCCTCCCTCACCTTTGCTGATTCACACTGCACCAACACCGGCCGTTGCGTTATTCTCTCGCTTGACGGTACGGAGTGTGTGACAAACGATAAGCGCAACAGAGCGTGGGAGGAAGACGCGTCATGAGCAGATTGAGCGGCGTCACAGTGATCACCGGAGGCGCCAGCGGCATCGGTGCCGCCTGTGGTCGCGTGCTGGGTGAACGAGGGGCCGAGGTGGTAGTGCTTGATCGCGACATCACGCGGGCGCGCGACGTCGCGGTGGAGATCGGCGGCCACGCGGTTGCCGGCGATGTCGGCGACGCCGATGCGATTGAGCAAGCAGCCGATGCGATCGAGCGGACCCATGGCCCGGTCGAGATTTTGGTTAACAGCGCCGGCGTGATCCAGCGCCCGCTTTCCCCCGAAGCATTGCCGATGTCGGTTTGGGACGACGTAGTGCGCATCGACCAGCGCGGTACCTATGTCGCGTGCCTTGCGTTCGGGCGGCGCATGGCGCAACGGCGCCGCGGAGCGATCGTCAACATCGCCTCCATCGCCGGCATCCGTTCGATGCCGCTGCACGCCTATTCTCCGGCCAAGGCGGCGGTCATTTCCATCACGGAAAACCTAGCGGCGGAGTGGGGGCGCGCCGGCGTGCGCGTGAATTGCGTCTCGCCCGGCTACACCCGCACGCCGGCCTTGCAGGCAGCGATCGACCGCGGCGAGCGCGATGTCTCCTCCCTCATCGCGCTTAGCGCGCTCGGCCGCATGGTAGAGCCTGAGGATATCGCGCGGGCGGTGGCGTTTCTGTGCAGCGCGGAGGCGGGCGCCATCACGGGGGTCAATCTTCCCGTCGATTGCGGCTGGCTGGTGACGCCGTCCTGGCTCACCTACGGTGGACTGCCGAAACCCGGTAATGGAGGGTCAATATGAGCGGTCTGGTTCTCGTCACCGGCGGGCGCTCCGGCATCGGCGCGGCCACCGGGCGGGCGGTGGCGGCTGCAGGAATGCGGCCACTGCTCTGCGACATCGCTGCGTTCGAGCCAGAGGCGGCGGATGTATGGCGCATACCGTTTGACGTCTCCGACGAGGTTGTTGTGGCTCACGAGGTCGGCGCCATCGAGGCGGCACTGGGACCGATCACCGGGCTGGTGAACGCCGCGGGCATCCTCGGTCGCATGGCGCCACCGCACAAGCTGCGTATGTCCGACTGGGATCGCGAGATCGCGATCGACCTGCGCGGTACCTATGTCATGTGTCGCGAGGTTGGCAGCCGCATGGCGGAGCGCGGAGCCGGTGCCATCGTTAACATCGCCTCGATCGTTTCACTCGCCTCTGCTCCGGTGCATGGCTACGGCCCGGCCAAGGCCGCGGTTGCCAACTTGACCATGACGCTGGCTGCCGAGTGGGGCGGGCGCGGCGTGCGCGTCAATGCAGTCTCGCCCGGCTTCACCCGCACCCCAGCGCTGCAGCGCGGCTTGGATGCCGGCGTGATGGAGGAGGAGCGGCTGGCAGGACTTTCCGCCCTGCGCCGGCTGGTCGAGCCGGAGGAGATTGGCCGCAGTGTGGCCTGGCTGCTCAGCGATGCGGCCAGCGCTATCACCGGCATCAATCTAGCGGTGGACGCAGGCTTCCTTTGCGGCGTGACGTGGCAGGCCTATGGCGGGTTGCGCGGTAACGGCTGACCCTTACACGCGCCACGACAACATTAGTCCATATAAACGATGCCATCGTTCACGTTCAGCATCAGGCCTCAGACGACATGCACGCGACCAGTGCCGCGATCTCCTCAGGCATTACGAGACGTTCGAGTGGGCTCGCGGCCAGATTCGCCTGTTGCCGGCGACCAGAGGCGTTTGCCTGACCCCACCTCGGTATCGGCTATTCTGCGGCGGTGCGGAACAGGCCTTCCGTGACCAGCTTTGCGTAGGCGGTGAGGACGTGTTCCGGCACGGCATGCGTGCCTCCCTCGGCATAGGCGTACCGGCGGCTGAGATAGGCGCGTGCGCCCAACAGCGTCTGCACGATTACTTCCAATTCCGCGTCGCTGTAGGACGCCAGCGCACCACGGCGCCGTGCGCGTTGCAGCACGTGCAGATAGCCGCGGCTGATCATCGCCATTAGTGCCTCATAGGCAACGGGGGCGAAGAATTCGGCCTCGTTCAGGATCCGCAGATATTCGGGGCAGCCCTGCAAGAAGGCGAAGAACGCCTCGCAGCGTGCAATATCCTGCGCTGAGTCCGGGGCACCGGCAGGCACCCGCGCCTCGATGAATGCCAGCATCTCCTTGCCGAGTGTCGGCAGCAACTGGTCGAGCAGTTCCTGACGGCTGGTGAAGTGGTTGTAGAATGTGCCTTGCGCGACATTCGCCTCGGAGGTGATACGCGCTACCGAGGCGTCGGCATAACCGCATTCGCCAACCACCTTCGCCGCCGCCGCGAATAGGCGCCGGCGGGTTTCCTCGTTGCGTTCGCTGCGGGATAGCTTAGGCATGGGACCGGACATGCGGCCTCAGGCTCCGGCAAAGCGGGCATGGCGCTTCTCCAGGAACGCGGTGCAGCCTTCATGTGCGTCGGCGCTGTCCAGCACCAAACTGATCATAGCCTGTTCGTGCCGCAGCGCGCTGGCCAGTGGCATGTCTGTACCGTCGTTCAGGGTGCGCTTGAGCAACTTCAGCGTCAGCGGCGATTTCTGGGCGATGGCGTCAGCCAACGCCATCACCTCCTCCATCAGCCGTTCGTCCGGTACGACACGATTGATCAGGCCGAGCCGTTCCGCCTCTGCGGCTTCGATCCGGCCCCCGACGAACATCATCTCCTTGGCCTTGCACAGCGGGATCTGCCGGATCAGCCGCTGCGTGCCGCCGGCGCCCGGGAACATGCCGAGCGTGATCTCCGGCAACCCGAGCCTGGCCGAGGCGGCCGCGATGCGAATATCCGTGCATAACAATAGTTCCGTGCCGCCACCCAGTGCCCAGCCATTCACTGCGGCGATGGTCGGCTTGTCGCAGAGTTCGATGCGGCGGAACACGCTGTGCAGGCGTTCCGCGAGTTCCTGGTAGTGCGGCAGGCCGCGACGGCTATTCAGGTCGGCAATGTCGCCGCCGGCGACGAAGGCGCGGCCGGCGCCGGTGAGCACGATCACCCGCACTTCGGCATCGGCCTCTGCCTCCGCCACGTGCCCGTCTAACGCGGCGAGGGTCGTCATGTCGAGCGCGTTCAGCGTCTGCGGCCGGTCGATGGTGATCACTGCCACAGAGCCCCGCCGTTCGTAGCGGACCATTTCCTCCGCCATGCCACTTCTCTCCTCTTTGTGCCCCGGGCGTAGATTTAGGCATCGGTCGGGCGGCGGTTCAAGGCATAATACGAACCACGACTCACTATTCAAAGAATTTAATTGCGAGCAATGATTCACTATTCATTTTTACCTTGACGCTGGCGTTAAGCTGCGGTTTGATCCAGCGATGCAAGGCGGGTGCTGTATCGGGGATGGATATGCCATGGATTTTTCGCGGACTGCCGAACAGCAACTTCTGATTGAAACAGCGGAGCGGATTGGGGCGAAATACGGTTTGGAGTATTGGCGTGATCTGGATGCGCGAAAAGCGTTTCCGGCCGCGATTTGGCAGGAGATCTGCGAGGCGGGCCTTAGCGGGATCGCGGTTCCGGAGGCCTATGGCGGTGCTGGTCTGGGCATGACCGAGATGGCGCTGGCGATTGAGGCGCTGTGCATGGCGGGTGGCGGCTCGACGCTGAGCCAGATGTTCATGTGTAACCCGATTTTTGGTGGCATTTCGCTGACGCGTCTGGGGACGGAGGCTCAAAAACGCGCATTGCTGCCGCAGATGGTCAGTGGCGAAGCGATGTTCGCGATGGCGCTGACCGAGCCGGATGCCGGCACCAATACACTGGCGATCAAGACGTTTGCGCGGCGCGACGGCGATGGCTGGCGGCTGAGCGGGCAGAAGATTTGGATCACCGCGGTGCCGCAGGCGACCAAGCTGCTGGTGGTGGCGCGCACCAAGCGGGCGGAGGATGTTGCGCGCAAGACCGACGGGATTAGCTTATTCCTGATTGACCGTGCG
>JAJZZR010000204.1:5791-8765 GCA_021797465.1 Pseudomonadota bacterium
GTGGGGTGACTCATCGCGAGATTGATAAGGTGGGCACCAACACGCTGCCGTCGAGCTTCGTGTTTTTCGATGGTGTGCGTGTCGAAGAGCATGAGTTACTCGGCACCCTGGACGGCGGGTTCAGCGAGTTGCTGGACGTGTTGAACACAGAGCGGATCGTGACCACGGCGGGCTTGGTGGCGACAGCGGAACTGGCGATCCGGCTGGCGGCAGACTACGCGAAGGAGCGGAAGATCTTCGGTGGGGTGTCGATCGGGTCGTATCAGGGGGTGCAGTTTCCGCTGGCGGAGGCACATATCCACGCGGAATGCGCGCGGCTGATGAACCATAAAGCGGCGACCCTCTATGATGCCGGCCTGCCGTATGGCAGCGAGGCGAACATGGCGAAATATCTCGCCGGGCAGGCGGCGGCGCAGGCGACCGACCGTGCGATCCAAACACTTGGCGGCATGGGCTATGCGAAAGAATACCACGTCGAACGGCTGTGGCGCGACGCCCGCCTGTTCCGTTTCGCTCCCATCGCCGAAGAAATGGTACTAAACTTCGTTGCACAGCACGACCTCAAACTGCCCAGGTCTTACTGAGCGACGTCGCGTAAAATAAGTAATCGGTCGTTATTTGCGCCGATTTTGACGCGGCGAAGGCGGAGACACTTTTTAACCATGGTGGTGCCAGCAAGCGGCATTACTCGACAAGGGGAGGAAAATAATGAAAACAAAGATAAACTCCGTCCAGCGCGGACTTGGTCGCCGGTCAGCGCTCGCACTCATCGGTTTAGGGGCTGCGACCTTGGCAAGGCCGTCTATCGTGCGTGCCGACAGCAAAGTAATGCGTATCGGCGTGCCCACTGTGCTCTCGGGCCCGATCGCGCTGCTCGGCACCTCGTCACGCAATGCTCTGATCCTCGAGGGCGATCGCATCAACGCTGGCGGCGGGCTTGCTGGACGCAAGATCGAATTGGTGTTCCAGGATGGCAAGGCGCAGCCACAGGAAACGGCGCGTATCGCGCGCGAGATGATCAACAGCGGCGGCTGTGACCTGCTGATCGACGCAACCCCATCCTCGGGCGCCTTCGCTGTGCAAGAGGTGGTGCGCGATCTTGGGGTTTTGTGTTTTCATACCGGAAGCGAGACGTCATCGCTGACCGCCGACCCCAAGCTCCGTGCCCCGACCGCCTTCCGCTGCGCGCGTCAGGGGGTTCATGACAGCATCGCCGGCGGCGCCTATCTCGCGCAATTCGCGAACGCGCATAAATTCAAAAAATGGGCAACCTGCTCACCGGATTATGCCTATGGCCACGACACAACCGCACAATTCCTCGATTTTTTTCGCCATTTCAAACCGGATATCGAGATCATCACCCAATCCTGGCCGAAACTCGGCCAGCCCGACCTCACCGAAGTCATCACCAAATTGATTCAGGCCAAACCACAAGCCTTGTTCACCCTGCTTTATGCCGGCGATCTCTCGGCGTTCATCAATCAGGGCAATGTCTATGCGCTGTTTGGTGCGATGAGCGTCTGTACGCCCAATGTCGATTATCCGGTGCTCAATGCGATCAAAAATCTCCCCGATGGCATCCAGTCCGGCACGCGCTATTTCGAGGAATTTCCACCACTGCCCGCAAACAAGGCCTGGGGTGAGGCGTATCGCACGCGCTTTGGCGAATACCCGACGAACTGGTCGTGGCAGAACGCCGCCGCCATGATGTTCCTCGAGGCTGCGGTGAAAAAAGCCGGAACCGCGGATGGCAAGGCGCTGGTGCCGGTGCTTTCCGGGCTCACCATCGATTGCCCCTTTGGTATCGATGGCCGCATGACCATGCGTGACGATCACACCATCATCGATTACGCCATCGGCTGGGGCCACACCATTGCCAAGCCACCCTTCATCACCGACGTCAAACCCGCCGATTGGGGGCAGATCATCGAACTGGAAACCGCGTGGAAAAAGCAGCAGGGCTATATTTGAAGCGCTCGCGTCGGCTCTCGTGCCATGGACCTTGAAGCGCTTGCGGCCTGTCTTGCAAGTTCGGCGTGTGTGGTCACACAAACCACCAGTGGCCTGATCGTCGGCTTGCTGCTGTTTCTCGTCGCCGCTGGCCTCACGCTGATTTTCGGGGTGCTGAAAATCGTCAATTTTGCGCATGGCACATTTTACATGCTCGGCGCCTATATCGCCTATTCCGTCTTGCGGGCGAGCGGCAGTTATGGGCTTGCGGTGCTCGCGGCGGGGGCGGCGATGGCGGTGTTTGGGATCGCCTTCGAACGTCTTCTGATCGCCCGCGTCTATGGTGGCAACGTGCTCATGCAGTTGCTGATCTGTTATGCTGTGGTATTGATTTTCGACGATTTGGTAAAAATGATTTGGGGCGCGGATTTTCATGCCATGGGTATGCCCGACGCCTTCCAAAGAGCGCCGATCTTCATCGCCGGCGGCGTCGTGCCGCCGTTTTATGCTGGGCTGATCGCGATCTCTTTGTGCCTTGCGGCTTTGCTCGGTCTTGGTCTCGGGCTCACCCGGATCGGCAAGATCATCACCGCGGCCGCCGACAACCCGCAGATGGTCTCAGTGCTTGGTGTCAACACGACGGCGCTTTTCGCTCTGGTATTTGGCCTCGGCGGCGGGCTCGCGGGGCTGGCTGGGGCGCTTGCCGCCCCCGTGCGTTCGCTCTCACCGGGGATGGGATTTTCGATTTTGATCGAGAGCTTCATCATCACCGTGATCGGCGGTATGGGCTCGATCGCCGGCGCCCTGCTTGCCGCGATTGGGATCGGGCTGTTGCGCGGCTTTGGAACGATTGGCTTTCCGCTCTTTACCGATGGGCTGATCTATGGCGCGATGATTCTCGTTCTTTTGCTGCGGCCGAGCGGTTTGTTTGGCCGCGAGATGGTATGAGATGACGGCATTTTGGCGCGACGCCGGGCTGGCGCTTGGCGTGCTTCTTCTTTTACTTTTCGTACCGTTCGTCTTC
>JAJZZR010000256.1 GCA_021797465.1 Pseudomonadota bacterium
CGGGGAGACGGTCTGGTTCGCCTCCCCGCTACATCTGATCGCGGGCGTCGGCCGACTGCATCTGCAGCGCAGCGGCCGGCTGCGCCTGGCGCCCGAGACACTCGCGTGCCTCGCGGCGGATTTCAACAGCACGTTTGCAGGATCGGGCTTTGCGCTCGCGCCGCTCGCGCCGGGAGAGTTTCTCCTCGGCGCGCCCTCCGGACTGAGCGCGAGCACGTGCGATCCGGCGCGCCTGCCGCAGACCGGGCTGCTGGAGGCGATGCCGCTCGGCGAGGGCGCCGCGGCGCTGCGGCGCCTCGGCGCCGAGATCGAGATGTGGCTGCACGCGCATCCGCTCAACGAGATGCGCGCGCGGCACGGCGAGCCGCGGCTCTCGCAGCTGTGGATCTGGGGCGGCGGTCAGGCGGCGGCGGGCGTGGGCTCGGGTGCGCCTGCGCGCGCAACGCCGCCGCCAGGCGAAACCGCCGGGCGTAGCGCCGAGGCGCCGATGCGGGCGGCCCTGTATGGCGCGGATCCCTATCTGGCGGGCCTGGCGTGTCTCGGCGGTCTCGCGTGCGCGCCGCTGCCGCCGGCGCCGCCGCTCGCGCCTGCGGCGCTCGAATCCCCGGCGCTGATGGCGCTGGAGATCGCCGAGGTGCTGCGGCGCGAGCCGGATCTCGCCGCAGCGCTCGCCGCGCTCGATCGAGGTTGGATTGCGGCGGGGCTCCAGGCGCTTCGGCGCGGATCGATCGAGCGGCTGACGCTCCTGGCCAACGATCGGCTGTGGCGGCTCGCGCGCGCCGACCGCCTGCGCCGCTGGCGGTTCCGTCGTGGCGGATTCGGAGCGCTCGCATGAGCGCTCTGCGGGTGGTGCGCCGCGCCGGCGGCGTGAGCGAGGCGCTCGGTGCCGACCTGCACCCGGTGGTGCGCCGGGTGTATCGCGGACGGGGCATCGGTAGCCCGGCCGAGCTGGACAATTCGCTCGATCGGCTGACGCCGGTGGGCACCCTGGAGTCGATCGAGGCGGCCGTCGACCTGCTACTGGCGCAACGCGCGGCCGGGCGGATCCTGGTAATCGGCGATTTCGATGCCGACGGCGCCACGAGCACCGCGCTGATGGTGCGCGCGCTGCGGGCCTGGGGCTTCACGGCGCATTTCCTGGTTCCCAACCGCTTCGCGTTCGGCTATGGCCTCACCCCCGAGATCGTGCGCGTCGCGGCCGGGCAGACTCCGAGCCTGATCGTGACTGTCGACAACGGCATTGCGAGCGTCGCCGGAGTGGCCGAGGCCGATCGGCTCGGCATCGAGGTGTTGATCACCGATCATCATCTGCCCGGCGAGCAATTGCCCGCCGCCCGCGTGATCGTCAATCCCAACCTGCCCGACAGCCGCTTCGCGTGCCGTTCGCTTGCCGGCGTGGGTGTGGCGTTCTACGTGATGGCGGCACTGAAGCGGCGCCTCGATGAGGCGGGGCTGACGCCGGCGGGCGCCCCGGGCGCGGCCGAGTTCCTCGACCTGGTGGCGCTCGGCACGGTGGCCGACCTAGTGCCGCTCGATCACAACAATCGGGTGCTCGTGGCCCAGGGCCTCAAGCGCATCCGCGCCGGACGCTGCGTCCCCGGTCTGCGGGCGCTGCTGGCCGCGGCCGGGCGGGCCCCCGAGCGCGCGACGAGCGCGGACCTCGGCTTTGCGCTCGCTCCGCGGCTCAACGCCGCCGGCCGGCTCGACGATATGACGATCGGCATCCAGTGTCTGCTCGCCGAGGCGGACGCGGCCGAACCGCTCGCCGCGCAGCTCGATGCGCTCAATCGAGAGCGCCGGGAGATCGAGGCGCGCATGCAGGCCGAGGCTCTGGCAGCGGTGCGCGGGCTGGAGAGTGGCGAGGGACGCGCGCGCGAGCGTAGCGGGGTGTGCCTTTTCGATGCGGGTTGGCATCAGGGCGTGGTGGGTCTGGTCGCCAGCCGCGTCAAGGACCGCGTGCGCCGGCCGGTCATCGCCTTCGCGCTCGGCGCGGATGGCGCTCTGCGCGGCTCGGCCCGTTCGGTGCAGGGCGTGCACATTCGCGACGTGCTGGCGCACCTGGATGCGCGCCATCCGCAGCTGATCGGCCGCTTCGGCGGGCATGCCATGGCCGCCGGCCTGACGCTGGCGCGCGAGCGGCTCGACGAGTTCGCCCGGCTGTTCGATGCGGAGGTGGCCGCGTGGCCGGACCAGGGCGCGCCGCGCGATGTGATCGAGACCGATGGCGAGCTCGCGCTGGAGGAAATCGCGCTCGAGACGGCCGAAGCGCTGCGCGCGGCCGGTCCGTGGGGACAGTCATTTCCGGAGCCGTGCTTTGATGGAGTGTTCACGGTGCGTACCGCGCGCGTGGTCGGCGAGCGGCACGTGAAGATGTGGGTGCAGGGGCCGCGCAACCGCGCCTTCGATGCGATAGCGTTCAACTTTCTCGATGCCGGTCCGGCGGCCGCGCTGCCGAGCGGCGCGTGCCGGCTCGTGTATCGTCTGGACGTCAACGAGTATCAGGGCGAGCGCCGGCTGCAGCTTCTGGTCGATCACGTTCTGCCTGCGCAGGACGCCTAGGCGGCATCGGCCGCGGTTTCGAGCGCAGGTCGATCAGCGCGCAATGCCCGCGCGCCCGCGCGGCGCGTTCTATACTCCTGCGAACTGTCGTTGTGCTTATCGGCGCAATGGGGCGGGGAAATTCCCTACGGGAATACCGTTATAACCGCAGCACCTGTTGGACCCGGCATCGCCGCGGATTCGGCTGCGGCGCCGGCGCCATACGGGTCTTCACGGTGGGGATGCGGATCATGGAAGCCATTTGGGAATTCACGCAGCAGTTGTATCGAACGGCGCAAGACACGTCGACCGACGGTTTTCAGAACCGCGCGCTGGCGGCTCTCGCCGAGCACATTCGCTTCGAGGCGGCCCTGTGGCTCACCGGGCGGATTACCGGCGGCCAGCTGCACGTCCATCGCTTGCACGCCTATCGCGTCCCGCGCGCCTCGCTCGAGGAAGTCATCGCGCTGGTGCGTCAGCACCCGCAGGCCCTGGCGATGGCGGCGAGCACGCCGGGATGCGCACAGATCCTCGACGCCGCGGAGGTCTACGCGCAACCGGCGAGCCGGGAGGCACTGGCGCGGGTGCAGCGCTGGGGCATTGCGCGGCAACTGCTGATCGCCAGCGCCGGATCGAGCGCGGCCAGCGGTCAGTGGCTGTCGTTGCACCGCCCGCACAGCGACGCCGCGTTCGACGCGGGGGATCAGGACACGCTGCGGCTGCTGATGCCCCATCTCATAGAGTCCCGCTCGGTCAATCGCGCGCTGAGTCTGCGCCGCGCCTCCGGCGAGACGCTGCTCAGTCCGGGGCCGCGCCGCGCCCTGACGCTGCTCGACGGCACGGTGTTGCACTGCGGCGGTGAGGTGCGCGAGGCGATCGGCGCGATCTGGCCGCACTGGAGCGGATTGCGCCTGCCGGCGGGGCTGCTGGCGCGACTTTTGCGCGAGGCCGAAGTGCCCGTGAGGGACCGCGGCGAGACGATCGCCGCGCGCAAGTTCTCCGATTCGCTCGTGCTCAGCGTCAAGAGCGTATCGCTCAGCGAGCGGCTGACCCGGCGGGAGTGCGAGGTGGTGCGGCTGCTCGCCGCGGGCAGCGACTACCGCGACATCGCGCGCCGCTGCGAGCTGGCCCCGGCGACGGTGCGCAGCATCGTGCGCAAAACCTATCGCAAGCTCGGCATCAATACCCGAGCGCAGCTCGGGCGGCTCTTGCGCGTCGAGCACGATGCGTGAGGCGAACGGGCGAGGCTGGGCCGGCGCTGGCAATCGCGGTCGTCGACCGGTAAAATTTCCCGATCAATTACCGGCGAAACGGCCCGCACAATGGAACTCAACCCTCTGAAGCGCCAGCTCAAAGACCTCAAGGAGCGCATGAGTTCCCTACGGGGGTTTCTTTGAGTACGACAACAAGAAGGAACGCTTCGAGGAAGTCGCGCGCGAGCTGGAGGACCCCGGCGTGTGGTCCCAGCCGCAGCGCGCGCAGCAATTGGGGCGCGAGCGCGCCCGCCTGAGCGCGGACCTGCAGCAGATCGAGCGGGTCGACGCGGGCCTGCGCGACGCCGTGGAGCTGCTGGAGCTGGCCGAGGCCGAGAACGACGCGGCGGCGGCGGGGGAGATCGGCCGCGAGGCCGGCGAGCTCGAGACGGCGGTACGCCGGCTCGAATTGCAGCGCATGTTCCGCGGCGAGATGGACTCGCACAACGCCTTTCTCGACATCCAGGCCGGCGCCGGCGGCACCGAGGCGCAGGATTGGGCGCAGATGCTGCTGCGGATGTACCTCAGATGGGGCGCCGCGCGCGGGTTCCCCTGCGAGGTGATCGATTCGAGCCCGGGCGAGGTCGCCGGCATCAAGAGCGCGACCATCGAAGTGCGCGGCGAGTTCGCCTATGGGTGGCTGCGGACCGAGACCGGCGTGCATCGCCTCGTGCGCAAGTCACCGTTCGACGCGGGCAACCGGCGTCATACCTCGTTCGCCTCGGTATTCGTCTCTCCCGAGATCGACGATGACATCCAGGTCGACATCAACCCCGCGGACCTGAAGACCGATGTTTACCGCTCTTCGGGCGCCGGCGGCCAGCACGTCAACAAGACCGAGTCGGCGGTGCGCATCACCCACATTCCCTCGGGGATCGTGGTGGCCTGCCAGAACGAGCGCAGCCAGCACAAGAATCGGGCGACGGCCATGAAGATGCTCAAGGCCAAGCTCTACGAGCTGGAGGTCAACAAGCGCAACGCCGCCGCGAAGGTGCTCGAGGACACCAAGTCGGACGTCAGTTGGGGCAATCAGATCCGCTCCTACGTCCTCGATCAATCGCGCATCAAGGATCTGCGCACCGGCGTGGAGGTGGGCAACACCGTCGCGGTGCTGGATGGGGATCTCGATCAATTCCTGGAGGCCTCGCTCAAAGCGGGGTTGTAGGCCGCTCATGACAGACAGCAACCCGGAATCGACCCGCCGCGGGGGCCTAACCGACGAGAACAAGCTGATCGCCGAGCGGCGCGCCAAGCTCGGCGCGCTGCGTGCGCGCGGCGCGGCGTATCCCAACGACTTCCGGCGCGATGCGCTGGCCGGACAGCTGCAGGAGGCCTTCGGCGAGCGCAGCGGTGAATGGCTCGACAGCCACGCGGCGCGCGTGACGGTCGGTGGCCGGATGTTGTTGAAGCGGGTGATGGGCAAGGCGAGCTTCGCCAATATCGCCGACCGTACCGGGCAGATCCAGCTGTTCGTGCAGAAGGACGCGCTCGGCGCCGAGCTCTACGAGGCATTCAAGGGCTGGGATATCGGCGATATCGTCGGGGCCACCGGCGTGCTGTTCCGCACCAGGACCGGGGAGCTCTCGGTGCGCGTGGAGCGGCTGCGCCTGATCGCCAAGTCGCTGCGGCCGCTGCCGGACAAATGGCACGGTCTGGCCGACGTGGAGACGCGCTACCGGCAGCGGTATGTGGATCTGATCGTCAGCGAATCGAGCCGCAACGTGTTTCGGACACGCGCGCGCGTCGTGCGCTACCTGCGCGAGTTTCTCGACGCGCTCGATTTCATCGAGGTGGAGACCCCGATGATGCAGCCGATTCCCGGCGGGGCGAGCGCGCGCCCCTTCGTCACCCACCACAACGCGCTCGATCAGCAGATGTATCTGCGCATCGCCCCGGAGCTGTACCTGAAGCGCCTGGTGGTCGGCGGGTTCGAGCGCGTGTACGAGATCAACCGCAATTTCCGCAACGAGGGACTCTCGACCCAGCACAACCCGGAATTCACCATGCTGGAGCTGTATCTCGCGTTCGCCGATTACCGCGATCTGATGGACTGGATCGAGAAGGCGATCCGCGGCATGGCCGAGACGGTCCACGGCAGCCAGCAGCTGACCTATCAGGGGCGCCGCTACGATCTGGCCCGGCCGTTCCGCCGGGTGACGGTGGAGGAGGCGATTCTCGAGCGCAATCCGCAGCTCGAGCGCGGCGCGCTGCGCGAAGTGGGCTATTTGCGCGGCGTCTGCGCGCAGCTCGGCATCGCGGTGCAGCCGCATGACGGACCGGGGAAGCTGCAGATCGAGATCTTCGAGAAGACCGCCGAGTCCGCGCTGCTCGATCCGACTTTCGTATGGGCCTACCCCGCGGAGGTCTCGCCGCTCTCCCGCGCCAACGATCAGGACCCGTTCATCACCGACCGGTTCGAGCTGTTCATCGCCGGCCGCGAGCTCGCCAACGGCTTCTCGGAGCTCAATGACCCGGAGGAGCAGGCGGCGCGCTTCCGCGCCCAGGTGGCGCGCAAGGATCGAGGCGACGAGGAGGCGATGTTTTATGACGCCGATTACGTGCGCGCGCTGGAGTACGGCATGCCGCCGACCGCCGGGCTCGGTGTCGGCATCGACCGGCTGGTGATGTTTTTCACCGATTCGCCCTCGATCCGCGACGTCATTCTCTTCCCGCATCTGCGGCCGGAGGGGGCTCTGGCCGCGCGCCCGGATTCTCCGCCGGCCGGTGGCGCGGTCGATACGGCATCGACGAAGTCCCCGCCGCGGTGATCTCGCCGGGACGGATGGGCCGCGAGCATGCGCGCCGGCGCGCCCACGCTTTGACCGGGCCGCGGCCGGGCTGTCCGCGCGGCGTGAGGCGCTCAGGATCATGGGCGGCTCCCCGCGGATGATCGGCGTCTTCGATTCCGGGGTGGGCGGCCTTACGGTCCTGCGGGCGCTCGTCGCGGAGCTGCCCGCCGAGCAGTTCGTTTATCTCGGCGATACCGCGCGTTTGCCCTACGGTACGAAGAGCGCCGAGACGGTCGTGCGCTATGCTCTGCAGGCAACCGCGGCGCTCGCGGCATTCCCGCTCAAGTGTCTGGTGATCGCCTGCAATACCGCCTCGGCGGTTGCTCTGCCGGCGGTCCGCGCGCGCATCGCTAGCGTGCCGGTGATCGGTGTCATCGAGCCGGGCGCCGAGGCGGCCTGCGCGGCATCGAGCTGCGGTCACATCGCGGTGATCGCCACCGAGGGAACGGTGCGCGGCGGTGCCTATCAACAGGCCATCCGCCGGCGCAGGCCCGAGGCGCAAGTGACCGCCGTGCCGGCGCCGCTGTTCGTCGCGCTGGCCGAGGAGGGCGTGTGCGAGGGCCCGATCGCCGAGGCCGTGGCGCATCATTATCTCGATCCTCTGTTCGCCGCGGCGGGGCGCATCGACACGCTGGTGTTGGGGTGCACGCATTTCCCGATGCTCGGGCGCGCGATCCGCGGCGCCGTCGGGCCGGGAATCGGCATCGTCGACTCGGCGCAGACCACCGCCGGCCACGTGCGCCGCGCGCTGGAGCGGGCCGGCATCGCCGCGCCCGCCGGCGCTGGCGCGGTACGGCTGCTCGCCACGGATGCCCCGCAGCGCTTCGCCCGGATCGGCGCGCGCTTTCTCGCCCGGCCCATCGCGCCGGATGAAGTGGAATTGATCGATCTTTGAGGCGGCTACGCCGGCAGGGCGTACGGCAGATCGAGCGGCTCGGCCTGCACGCTCGCGGGACTCGTTTCGGCGTCGGCGCCGGACGGCTCGCCCGGCAGCGCCGTCACCGCCAGGAATTCACAGCGGCCGTCGGGCCGGCGCGCGGCGTCCACGACCGTGAACGTGCGACCGTCGGGCAGGCGGCCGAGCGCGCCGGGCGCGAGCGTCAGCGCGCCGTTTGTACAGAAGCGCTGCGCGCGCCGCTTGATCCGGCCGCGATAATGCGCGCGCGCGATCACTTCTTGTCCGGTGTAACAGCCCTTGTCGAAGGCGATGGCGCCGAGCACGTCGAGATTCAACATCTGCGCCACGAACTGCTCGGACGTCGTGGCGTAAACCTGCGGCATCCCGGCGCGCACGTCGAGCAGCCGCCAGGATTCGCGTGGCGCGGCCGGCGGTGCGGCCGCCGTGCGCGGGACGACCTCCAGCCAGCGCCCGCTCGGACCGCCGGCAGCGAGCACGAGGCGCTCGTCGAGACGGCGCTGCGCGTAGGGGTGCGCGCCCGGAAGCTGCTCGCGGGGCAGCACCACGGGCTCGGCTTGATCGAGCGCGTCCGCCTCGGCAAGACCGCTGACACGCCATTGCTGCGAGACGTCGGTGACGGTCACCTTGGCGCGCAGCACGTACTTCGAGAGCCGCTGCGCAACGGCGCCGGCGAGCTCTCGGGGCAGCAGCGCCAGCACTTCCCCGTCCGCGAGCCAAGCCAACCGCAGCAGCGCGATGGTGCGGCCCTGGGGATTGTGATATCCGGCGAGCAGCGCTTGCTCGGCACCGAGGCGCGTCACGTCGTTCGACAGCTGTCCTTGCAGAAAACGCCCCGCATCGGCGCCCGCGATGCGCACGGCGCCGAAATCTTCCAGCGCGAACCGCCGGAGCTCGCAATGCGTGGTCATGGCGCATTCTATACCCGGCGTGATCCTTGCCGGTCATGGCGGGCGCGCCCGGTTTCTGGCAGACTTGCCGCGCATGCAAAATGATTCGCAGAACGCTCCGGCGCCAGCTGCGGCCGAAGTCGGCGCGAGCGCCGCGGTCGCGACGGCTGAAGCGCGGCGCACAGCGCGGGACCGGCCACGAGAGATCGGCGGGCCTCAGGGGCCCGAGCCGACACGCTACGGCGATTGGGAGCGCAAGGGCCGCTGTATCGATTTCTGATCCGCGAACGACCATGGCCGAACGACCTCTCTCGCCGCACCTGTCCGTGTACCGGATGAGA
>JAJZZR010000194.1 GCA_021797465.1 Pseudomonadota bacterium
ACTTTGTGGCTTCAGCAGTCAGAGCCACTTCACAGCAAGATTTCGCCAGATGACCGGCGTGACGCCCGGGCAATTTGTGCGGGGAATATGAATGTCGGCAGAGTGGCGCCACTGACCGCCTGGTGTCCGCAATGCGCCCTCCAGAACTGGAAATGCTAATATTGGCTGCCTTAGGCAAGGCCGACCAGATGGGCCGGCGCCCGGAGTTGCCGACGCATCGACGCCTGCTGAGCTAGACGACGTCCTCTAAAGGCTGTGGTGATGCGCGGAGAGTAGCCGACGTCAGACGCTTCCCGTGCGTTCAATGACCAGCACGCGCGCTGCCCCAGTCGGTACGGCTCGGTGAGCTTCGCCTTCTTCCGCATAGAAAATGGAACCCGCAGTCAGCCTCAATACCCATTCTGCTCGGTCCTTTCCGACTTCCATGTCAACTATTCCGTCCAGCACGACAAATATTTCCGGCCCATCGTTGACATGCCAAATATAGGGCTTGTCGGTCCAATGCAGCCGCACGGTGACTCCATCCAATTCAGCAATTGCGATCGCATCCCAAGCCCGCTTACCCGTGAACGTATCTGCCTCGACGATGTTCATCTCCATCTCCTCCTGACGTCCGGGAGATGCTATAGCATCGTGATATGGACAAGATTGCGAATCGTCGTGATTGGCGACACTTCGAAAGTGCGCAATGAACCGATTGGGCAAGCGATTAGACGAGATTGATCGTAAAATCGTCGGCTTCCTGCGGCATGACGCACGCCGCTCGACAGCCTCAATCGCGCGAGCACTCAAACTCTCCCGGACGGCGGTTCGGGCTCGGATCGCCCGCTTGGAAAGCGACGGCATCATCCTGGGCTATTCGGCGGAGTTGGCACCCCATGTGGATGGCGGAATATCGGCCCTGATTACAATTTCGATCGCTGTTCGACCCTGCAGCCTTGTGGTGGATCAACTCCTGTCATGGCCGGTGGTCGAACGAGTTTATTCAATAGCAGGTGATCAGGATGCCGTTCTCGTCGCTTCAGTGGCATCTGCTGCGTCCTTGTCCGACCTGGCGGACAAGCTGCAGGCCCTTCCCGGTGTGCGCAAGGTTCAAACGACCGTAATTCTTTCCGAGCACAAAGCACAAACGTCAGCTCTGCCATAGCCATCGCCCAAAAAGCGAGATTGGTTTGAGCAACGTTCCTTTTACAGTGCCCTTCGTGGGCTTGCCGTTGCCAGCCCCAGATCTGCTGGGTGTCGGCCTCGTCGCTCAGCCGAACAGTGCGCGCAGATGATCATTCAGGAATACACCACCCGGATCCATCTGACGGCGGAGTGCGCGGAAATCTTCGGCCTTGGGGTAGAGGGCGGTGACGTCCTCGGCATCAAGGAAGTGCATCTTGCCCCAGTGCGGTCGCGAATTGTAGCGGCGTAAAATCGCGTCGACATCGCGCAGATAGTCCCAGTAATCGATCCCTGGCCCTCCGGAGACCGACAAAGTAACGCTGTCCTGCTGATGGAACGGGCTCATCCACGCCGGATCGCCCGCGGTGAAGCGAAACTCGATCGGGTAGATGCAGTTTGTGTGTTTGGTCAGCATCAGCTCGCGTACATCACGCAGGGCATCCTTCCCGTGTTCGGCCGGCACTGCGTATTCAAGCTCGTGGAAGTTCGGTACGTATTCGATCGGATAGATATCCGAGCTATAGGCGATGCGCTCGAACGCACCCTCCGTCGGCGGGGCCTCGGTAATGTCCATCACTTTCATCTCGCAGACATCGGCAGTCTTATTCGTGCTGGAAACTGCCGCGGTGTCAGGGAGGCAGTAGAGGTGGCGGCTTTCCGGCACCGGGCACCAGAAGAAGCCGAAATGGCGATGGGTGGCGGCGAGTTCATCGTAGCGCTCCATGCAAGTTTCGAAATCGTCGCGCCAGAGCCTTTCGTGCAGATTGTAGGCCGGCATCGCTTGCAGGGTGATTTCCGAAATCACTCCGAGCGTGCCGACCGCGACCCGCGATGCGTGCAGCATGCCCATGTCACGTTCATCTACGGTGAGGATAGCACCATCCGGCTGCACCAGCCGCATGGCGACAATCTGCGAGGCCATATTCGACAGACGTGCCCCAGTGCCGTGGGTGCCGGTGCAGAGCGCGCCGGCCACCGCTTGGGTGTCAATATCACCCTGGTTGACCAGCGACAGCCCGGCCGCCTTGAGCGCCCGACCCACCTCGCTGATCCGCGTGCCGGCGCTCACCGTGACGCGCTGGCGTTCGGTATCGATGGTTCGGATGCCAGTCATGCCGGCGAGGGTGAGCAGCAGCCCGCCGGTTGCGACGATAGGAGTGAAGGAATGACCCGAGCCAGCGCAGCGGATGTTCAAACCCTGCGCATGGGCTCGGGCCATCATTTCGGCCAGTTCGGCCTCGCTAGCGGGAGCCCCCTTATAGAGCGGCACACAGGATTGGTTGCCGACCCAGTTTCTCCAGAGACCACCTTTTTCGAACGCTGACATGAACACCTTCGCTCAGATCGAGGTAAAACAATTGTCGACGAACAGATGGGCGCCGCTAATGAAGCTCGCCTCAGGGCCAACAAGGAACAAGGCGGCTTGCGCGACCTCCTCCGGTCGGCACATCCGCCCTTGCTGCGCCGCGATCGCCGCCTCAGAAACATCGACGCCGATGCCGGAAAGCAGATCAAGTTCCCGTTCGCCATGAGCTGTTCGAATGAAACCGGGGCAAACCGCGTTGCAGCGGATGTTGCGGTCGCGATATTCCACCGCAATCGCGCGAGCGAACATGTGACAGGCACCCTTGGTGGTATCGTAGAGCACCTCGCCCGGCGTCGCCGCGACCGCCGAGATCGAGGAGGTGCAAACGATGCTACCCCCGCCCGCCGCGATCATCTGCGGCAGCACCGCACGGGTCATCAGGAACATGCTGCGCACGTTGATCGCCATCAGCCGGTCCCATTCTTCGGCCGTAGTGTCGAGAAACGGCTTAACGATCAGGGTACCGGCGTGGTTGAACAGCACGGTGATTGGCCCAAGAGCGTCGCTCACCATGCCAACGGCGGCTGTAACTGCGGCTTCATCCGACACGTCGGCGGCGGCGAACACCGCTTCATGCCCCGCCTCGCGCAGTGTTGTGGCCAAGGCTTCGCCGTCGCTGCCTGGCAGATCGACGATGCCGATCTTCGCCCCTTCGCTGGCGAACAGCACCGATGCCGCCCGCCCGCAACCTCCTGCACCGCCACTGACGACCGCGATCTTACCAGCCAACCGCCCGCTCATAGCATCCACCCTTTCGTCAGTGTCGGCATGTTCAGTCTCCGCTCCCTTCCAGTGCTTGTTCTTCCAGCGTGATCAGCTGGGCACGCTCGGCGATCTGCTCGCGGCTGATCGGCGGTCCCTGAAAGCGTTTGCGCTCGAAGCCGAACCAGATAACGGTGGTCAGCGCCAGCACGCCAAGGGTTACGGTCAGCGCCTGATTGTTCGGTGGCTGCACACCGACATAGAGCAGCACGGCAGCACCGATGATTGCGAGCACTGCGAACACCGGATAGAGCGGCCCGACATCGAACGGCCCCATCTGCGTCCAGCTGCGCCGGTAGGCGATCAGTCCCGCGACTATTGGCAGTAGATAGGAAATATAGAGGAAGATCACGCAGACCGCCGCGATCGTGGTGTAGACCGGTGCATAGACCGTGAAGCCGATCGAGAGCAAAGAGACCACCCAAATCGCAATCATCGGTGTACGGAAACTGTGACTCACTTTGCGCAGATAGCGTGAACCGGGCAGCCCGCCGTCACGCGAAAAGGCAAAGACCATGCGACTTGCAGAGGTGACGGTAGCGAGACCGCAGAGGTACTGTGCAATCGCAATAGCGATATAAAGCGGCAACTTCAGTCCGACCGGGATCGCGTGATCCATGATCCAGAAAAACGCGTTACCGCCTTGTGCCGCGGCCTTGTCCATGTTCGGCACCGCAAGAATCACAGCCGAGAGCATGACCCAGCCGAATAAGCCGGACCAGACCACGGAATGGATCATGCCCCGCGGAATCGAGCGAGCGGCGTTAATGGTTTCCTCGGCAGTGTGTGCCGAAGCGTCGAATCCAGTAACGGTGTAAGCCGGCAATAGGAGGCCGAGCAGGAACAGATAGGTGAGGTTGCCGGTGTGCGGCCAGGTACCGCCGCCGGCCTTGCCGCTGTAGTTCGCGAAGGTCCAGAGTCGCGAAAGGTCGAGATGCGGCGCATAGGCGAGCAAGGCGACGGTGAGCGCAATAGCGCTGCCAAAAATCAGATAGCCAGAAAAATCGGTTAGTTTCGAGGTGAGCCTGATCCCGAGATGGTTGACTAATCCTTGGCTTAGCGTGATGCAGCCGACGATTATTGTCTGGGTCAGGATACTGTAGCCGGTCGGGATGCTGGGTGTGAGGGCGGCGGTGTCGATCCCCAGCGCCGGCGCGAGCGCCCCCAGCAAAAACAAATAAGTGCCGACATTGATGGCTGCAAGCACGGTGATCAGCCCGATCAGATTGAACCAGGCGGTTATCCAGCCAAGAAACCGACCGCCGAGCAGCGAACCCCAGTGATACAACCCACCCGCCGTCGGATAGGCCGAGCCGATCTGCCCCATCGCAATCGCGAAAAACAGCGAGAATAGGCAGGAGAGTGGCCAGCCGATACCTATCGAGGCGCCGCCCACGCTTGCAATGCCTTGGCTGAACGAGTTGATGCCGCCGGAGACGATACAAATAATCGAGAAAGATATCGCGAAGTTTTGGAACGTCCGCATTCGGCGGGCAAGTTCTTGAGCATAACCCATTTGGTGCAGCGTCGCTGTATCTTGATCGAGTACGCGGATATCATCGGGTCGTTCGGACATGATCGGTCTCCCAAAATTCGATGAAGGCACCGGGTAAGCTGACGTGAGCACCCCTAAGCGCGCCTCGCTCCTGACGATCTTCCGCTCTTTGAGAGGCGGGTTATGATATGATGAATTTGTGACGTCGCCGGATAAAACTCGCTATATCCCGAAAGGGATACGAGGGCTGCAGGGATCTAGGAGTGACGGATGACCGGATATCCAGATGAACCGGCCGCTAATATGCCGGTGGCACGCGAAGCTGACACGATCGCAGCTGTAATTGGGCGAATCGGGACGCCAGATTTGCTGCTCATGCTTGATCAGGTGCTGAAATCTATCGCGGATTTCGATCTCTCCGTAGTCTTCGGCTATCCCTACGGCGAATGTCCGCGCCTGCTACACAATGGCTATGGTGCACACGCGACACACGAGGCGCTCGATGCCTACCTGCGCGGCGCCTATCTGCTTGATCCGTTCTATACCGCCAGCGTACACGGTCATTCACCCGGACTTTGGCGGATGCGCGAACTCGCACCAGATGATTTTTTCCAGTCGGATTTTTACGGTTCGTCCGAGGTCCACCCTTGTATTTCGCTCGAACCGGGGTCTTTGGTCGAGGAAATCGGATTTCTGGTGCCGCTGCCCTGTGGCTTCACCGCCGCCTATTCGCTGATGCGCAAAACGGGGCGGCCGCCATTCAACGAGGGCGAAATGAGCCGTCTGCGCGCGTTTGAACCTATAGTACGCGAGGCGCTGCGCAGCCATTGGCGGCAACTCGACAGCAGCGCTCCGGTAAGCCCACCCGGCGGCGGCCTGGAAGCGGCTTTCGCTCGATTCGCGCAGGATTATCTGACTTATCAACAGCGCCGGATCGTCCAGCTCATCCTGCGCGGCCACAGCACGCTCTCGATCAGCACAATTATTGGCAGCACCGAAGGCACCGTCAAAATTCATCGGAAAAATATCTATCGGCGGCTCGGAATTTCGAGCCAAAGTGAATTGTTTGGCTGTTTCATCAAGAGCTTATTCGGCGATGAGCGGTCATGTCCGGATTCCATTTCTGGGCGATCCGACTGCCCGCCGGCGACGAGTTTTCGGAGATGAGCGATCCGGCAAGTGGGGCTCCAAGTGCGTAGAGGATATCGGGTTGAGCGGACCAGGCGGTCGAGCCGGGTGACCATTGATGGTATCATCGGCCTCCAGCCCGTCGATCACCTTGCGGAGCTGGACGCCGTCGGTCCTGGCGTCGCGTCGCTAGCAGTTTCCTAGAAGACCTTCCCGCAGCCGGCGGCTTTCAGATGGGTGACCTGGGCGACCACGCTCTGCCCATCGGTGGAGACCCGGGCATACGCATAAATCATGCAGGAACTATGGATTGGCCGGCCCCCGATGAGTGGCCAGAGTTGAAGTTTGGCCGAACGCATTCAAGCGCCTGCCTGAATCGGAGTGGCGGCTGTGTGGCAAAGAGCGTGCGGCGGATACTTTACGGGAGGGCTGTATTCAGGAGCAAGTTAAGGTGGTTGCGGGGATATGAAACCACCGAGAGTTGATGCTCGTATGCTGCCGAGCACGACGAGAAACTCTCGTTGGCGATGGGCATGAGCGTCAAGGCCGGTGACAGGTCCTATGGTGCGCGTGGAGTGATGTACGTGAAGAGGGCCTGGTCTGCGGCCAGCACCGTGTTGAGCGGCTGATGCTCGAGAACGGCTTCCCGGCGCGCCCGAAGCGCCGCGCCTAGGCGAAGGACAAAGGCGGGCGCGCGATGATCCCGACAACATCCTTGATCGGGAGTTCTCCGCCGCCCGGCCAACCTAAAAATGGCAGGTTCGCTTCATTTATATTTGGGCCACCGCAGGATGACTGTACGTGGCCGTGGTTCATTGTCTCTTCTCCAGACGCATCATCGGCTGGTCGATGAAGACAGAGCGCGACGCTGCGCTGGTCATAGATGCGTTGAGGATGGCCGTCTGGCGCCGCGGCAATACTTCTTCATCCAGATCGGCTATGTCACCCTCATGGAGTTTAAGGCCCAGGCTATGCAAATTTATTGCCCATAAAATCGGCAGCAGCTCAGTCGGACTCGGTAGCCGCGCCGGACGTCCGGCGGAAGGGTAGTGTGATTTCCTATGGACCGTTTCGTAATTCGGTAGAGGCAAAGAACGGGATCAACGCTCTTATTCGGAAGAAATTTGGCTTTGCCCGCACGACAAAAATGGGAATCGTCTGGCAGGAAGGCGATGCGTGCACCATGCTCCAGCCAGCGTTGCCCCATCCTAGCGGCTATTCAGAAATGATGGTGGAGGAGGTCGGTCACGCCCGGAAAACGCCGTCGATCGGCTCGATGGCCTGGTGGATACAACCGACACCGTGGTTGCCTATATGGCGCTCGAGGCCTTTACTACGGCGATTGCTGTTGTGGTGGGAGTGGTTGCGGATATCGCCGTCGGGGCGGGAGCCATATGCCTGATCACGTTTCTGGGCGTGGAGGCATTGGATGCGATTGCCTTTCTGGCTGCAGACGGGGCCATGACAATACCGGAAGCCAGAGATAGATTGACCGGCGGTAATCGTGCTGAACAGCCAGTCAAGAGTCATGCACTCTATAATCCCATCGAGACGTGGGGACCGGTGATTGCCCTGCCCGCAGTCGGCCGCGATATCTGGGAGTTGTTCAGATTGTCCGGGAAAATACGGCTTGTGAGCGATCTGCGGTCGCAGATGATCACGCATGGCAAAGCGGTGCTGCGCGAGATGCGGGCGACCGAAGCGTTCATTGGCGCCGAGGGCGATGCGGCACTTCGCGATTCCTATGCGTTTCTGAAAAGGAGCGTTCACGAAATGCGAGAGTCTCTGGTCGAGGTCGGGCGGGATTTCAACCGGCTGAGGCTGATGGGCGCGCCCGGTGACGGCCTGTCGCTGGTCAATGACGTGGTCAACTGGCACGACATAAAGGACGGTGTCATGGGCGATGTCGACGCGATTGGCATGTGGCTTTATTCGGGTACCGGGCGGATTGCCGCAGGTGTGGCGCCGCAGCTATCCACACCCTATGCGGCGGAACGGTTCAGCGGAGCTGACCGGATGCACGGCGATCCGAAGGTAAGGATACACAGCTCGGTACGGATCACCATGCATCTGATCGGCGGGATGCATGTCAGGTCGAAAAAGGCCGAACGATGAGAGATCCTCGGTCTGGCCCGGCTTCATCGTTCGGAGAGCGGCAGTGGGAGGCACGCTTGTTCGGAGGATATCTGTTCTTTGCCGTCGCGTGTTCCGCGTTCACGTTCATGACAGGATCGATTCTGATTTTTCGCGGCAGCATCCATTTTGACGGCGACCTTATGACCATCGGCTGTGTCAGCGGCGGTATTCTGGCCATGGTCTTCGCCTATTTCGGGGCGCTTCGAAAGCACATGATCGTAATTCCCATCCTGAAATGATGGACGATCATCACGCTGCCCCTTCAGATCATCGTGTTTCTGGTGGCGCTGGGAGCAATGTTTCATTACGGCTTCTATAATCCAGATCATCAGGAGTTCGACAGCGGTTTGGCCGCTATCCTTTCGCTGATCGGTTTGTTTTTCGGGGTGTACGGAGTGGTCCGCGGGGCGCGGCATCGCTGGTTCGGGCATGTGCTTCAGCGAGATTATCTTCGGTGAGGCGCCGCTTTGGGAGTTCGGTGGGGCCGATCGGACGTGAGGCAATCCGAAGGAGAAGACACACAGTACGACGCTGTACGTGGCGGTAGAGAAGTAGGCCACGTAGCGGCGGCATTTTGCGCTGCGTGGCGGTGTAAAAACTGGCCACCTGTAAGGTCGCCCTTTGCGGATGCGTGCCGTCGGATCGGTGTCACCGAGCAGAGCTA
>JAJZZR010000302.1 GCA_021797465.1 Pseudomonadota bacterium
GCCAATGCTGCGCAATTTCTTGCCACCGAAGATGATGAGGACAACGACCAGGATGACCAGCAGGGTCTTGAAATCGAAATCCATAAGCTCTGGACTCCGTTTACGCGAACATGAAAGAACACCAGATGCGGATGATAGGCCAATTGGGCCCGGAGAGCCGAGAAAGTTTGGCCCCGGAGGATAAGGGAAAGTCCGGATGTTTCCGCCGGCTCAGGTGCCAAGCCAGAACGTGACCGGACCGTCATTGACCAGCGTTACCTGCATGTGCGCGCCAAACTCGCCGGCTGCCACCGGCGCGTGCCGGGCGCGGGCCCGCTCCAGCAGATACGCGAACAGCAGCCTCGCCTGCGCCGGTGGCGCCGCCGTGCTGAATCCCGCCCGGCTGCCGCGGCCGGTATCGGCGGCCAGCGTGAACTGTGGCACCAGTAGCAGCCCGCCCGCCGTCTCGGCCAGCGAGCGGTTCATCCGGTCGTTCTCATCGGCGAAGATGCGATAGGTCAGCAGCCGCTCGAGAAGCCGGTCCGCGTCGCGGGGCTCGTCTTCCCGCTTTACCCCGATCAAGGCCAGCATACCCGGCCCGATCGCCCCCAAGGGACGTCCCCCGGTGCTCACTTCGGCGCGCGTCACACGCTGAATGAGTCCAATCATGACGCGGCGCGGCCCGGGCGCAACAGCGCTCGGCTGGCGTCCGAGCCAGCCGGTCCGATAAGATTGGCGACTAGTTTGCGCACTTGGCCGGAGGTCGCGATGTCGGAACTTTGGCTGCGTCTACCTGTGCGTTCGGGCGTGCGTCTCGCTACGGCGATCGTCGCGCTCTCTTGCGGATCTCTCGCCGCGTCGGCCTTGGCTCGACAGCCGCCGCTCGGCAACGCGCGAGAAGGCAAGATTATCGGCTACACCTGTCTGGGCTGTCATGGGATCAAGGGATACCGCAACGCCTATCCCGATTACAATGTGCCGCGGTTGCGCGGGCAGTCGGCCCTATATCTATACGACGCGCTGAAGGAATATCGCAGCGGCGCACGCGCGTATCCGACGATGCACCTGCAGGCGCTCTCGCTCGATCCTCAGCAGATGCGCGATGTGGCCGCGTACCTCGCCGGCAAGCCGGTGACGGCCGGGCCGGTCCCGGCTTCCCGAATGCCTGCGCAGGCGGCGGTCTGCGCTTCCTGTCACGGCAGCAACGGCATCGGGGTCGCGCCGATGTACCCGACACTTGCGGGCCAACACGAAAGCTACCTGATCCGGGCTCTGCGCGAGTACCAGACCGGCTATCGCAAGAACCCGATCATGAATGCGATGGCCGCCTCGCTGAGCGCGACCGACATCCGCATCGTTGCCGCCTACTTCAGCCGGTTGCGGCCCGGGCTGCATACCGTGCCGCGCCCCCTGTTCAAATGGACGGTCAAGAAATAACTTGCGGGTGAGCGGGGGGGGCGCAGCGCCCCCTCCGGAAAGCAAAGGGGCTCGTCGCGTGGCAGCGACGAGCCCCTCGGCCGGACCCCGGCGGGTTACTGCGCTTGAACCGGCACGAACGTCGTGACGTCACCGTTCTTGACCAGCAATGCGACGTCACCGTCCTTGGCATGGTTCACGATCGCGTTCAGCTGGTCGGGCGTCGAGACGCGCTGACCGTTGGCGGACAAGACGATGTCGCCGGGTTGGATGCCGGCGTCGAGCGCCGGGCCGCTGACCCCTTCGACCTCGAGTCCGCCGCGCACGTCGTTCTGCTGCTGCTCATTGCGTGTCAGCGGCCGAACCACCAGGCCCAGGCGCCCGCCGGGCTGCCCCGAGGGATTCTTCGCCGTCAGCGTGCCGTTCTTGCCCATCGCGCCGAGCTTGGCGGTGATCTGATGCTCGGCGTGATTGCGCCACACGGTCAGGTGCACCACGGTGCCGGGCGTCAGGCTGGCCACGCGAACCGGCAGGTCGGTCATGCGCTCGATCTTGTGGCCGTTCAGCGCAAGAATCACGTCGCCGCTCTTGAGGCCGGCGGCCTGCGCCGGGCTGCCGGGATTGACGTGCGTCACGAGCGCGCCTTCGGGCGCCGGCAGTCCGAACGCGTTGGCGGTGACTTGATTGACCGGCTGGATGAGTATGCCGAGCTCGCCGCGGCTGACGTGCCCGGTGGCGATCAGCTGATCGGCGACGTGCAGCGCCACGTTGATCGGGATCGAGAACGATAGTCCCATGTACCCGCCCGAGCGGCTGTAAATCTCCGAGTTGATGCCGACCACCTGGCCCTGCATGTTGAACAACGGACCGCCAGAGTTGCCGGGATTGATCGGCACGTCGGTCTGGATGAACGGTACGTAGTCGAACTTGTTGGAGTTCGGCAGAACACGGCCCTTGGCGCTGACGATGCCGGCGGTGGCGGTGTAGTCGAATCCGAACGGCATGCCGATCGCCAGCACCCACTGGCCGACCCGCAGGTTATTGGAGTTGCCCAGCTTGACCGTCGGCAGGTTGTTGACCGGGATCTTGACGACCGCGATGTCCGAGATCTTGTCCATGCCGATGACCTTGCCCGGATACTCGCGCCGATTGTGCAACTCGACGGTTATCTTGCTGGCGCCGGCGACCACGTGGGCATTGGTGAGAATGAGGCCGTCGGGGCGGATGATGAACCCGGAGCCCAGGCCTTCGACCGGTTGCGGGTGCTCGTACGGGAGGTTGCGGAAGAACGGCGCAAACGGACTGTCGGGTCCGAACGGAGTGCCCTCGCCCTGCTGCGGCCCGGTATTCGGCGTTTTCTCCACGACCTTGATGCTCACGACCGCCCGGGAGTATTTCTTGACGAGCGTGGAGAAGTCCGGTAGCTGCACCGCCACGCCGTTGCCCGGCATGGAGGAGGTCAGCGCCTCCGGCGGGGTGTTCGCCGCGTTGGCCACGCGCATGCCGTACATCGCGGCGAGCGGGGCGGCACCGATCAGCACGCCGAGCGACACGGCGATCAGCGGATTACGAAACACTTTCCTCATGGTCATATCAGCCTCTGCAAAACCGGTTGTCTGTAAACACCATACGCCACCATCAGAGCATAAGCGGTCAATCTTAAGTGATCCTTAAGGCCGCGCCGGGACCGTCGGAACTCACCGAGGTCCTTATCCGCTCATCTTGCGCGGGTGTCCAGCCAGTGGACGAGTCCCTGAGTGTTCAGTTCGAGATCCCCCCGGAGCAGCTCGCGCAGGCGCGTCGCCCCAACTGGACAGCCATGACTCACGGCCAGCCCGTGCCAGAGCTTCCACATGGCTTCCCCGATGGCGGCGGCACGATCCGGGACCGCGGCAGCCTCGCGCGCGATGCGCTCGAACTCCCGGATCTGATGCTGCAGCGATGCGCCGAGCCGCGGCACGCCGACGACCCGGCTGTAATGCATCAAGTACATGGCCTCGGGCTTGCGCTCGAGCAGCCGATCGATGGAGGCGCACAGCTGGTCGGGATCGAACTGTGTCGGGGTGGTGGTGGGCAGGATGAAAGCACCGGCCGCGCTGTCGAGCTCCCGGTACGAGATACCAAACGTGTCGCCCGTGAACGCGCAGCGATGCGCCGGGTCGAGGAAGGCTTGGTGGTGCAGCGCATGGCCGGGGGTGTGCAGGATCTCGAAGGTCCGGCTCGCCAGGCTCAGGCGCTCGCCGTCCTGCGTGGTCCGGACCCGCTCGGCGGCGATGGGCTTGATGTGCCCGTACAACCGCTCGAAGCGTTCCGCACCGTAGACGGCCCGGGCGCCGGCGATGAGCTTGAGCGGATCGATCATGTGCGGCGCGCCGCGTGGATGCACGACGCACACCGCATTGGGCAGCGCGTCCATGAGCTGGCCGGCGCCGCCCGCGTGATCCAGGTGCACGTGGGTGAGCAGGACGAACTCGACCGCCTCGGGCGCCACGCCGAGCGCGCGCAGCCCCGCCAGCAGATACGGCACCGAACCGTTGGTGCCGACGTCGACGAACGCTGCCCGAGAGCCCTGCTGCACGACGTGCGCGGCGGCGTGGCCGGGGTAGAGATATTCAGCATCGATGGCCGTGATGCCGTCGGGATGGCGCCACAGCCTTGGGGTCGGCAGCGCGGTCGCTTCATCGTTCATGTGGCGATGGTAACGGGTTGAGTTAGCATAGGCACATGTCTTTCCCGACGATGGCTGGCCGGGCGCTCGCCGCCACGGCACTACTCGCTATTTGTCCCATGTCGTGCGCGGCGGCGCGCTCCACGATCGTGCTCGACCGCCAGGGTGGTGCGCTGCACTTCAGCGATATGCCGGCGCCCGCGCCGCAAATCATGCGCCGTTTGGCCCGTGCGGAGCGCTGGCACGGCTCGCGCTTCCTCGGCTGGCTGCCGGGCGGCGCAATGCTGATCGGCGTGCACGACGGGGGCCGGCATATGCTCGGGCAGATTACGTCCCCGGGGTCCATGCCGGCCACGCTCGCCGCTCCGCCCGGCCGGATTCCGTGGGCGATCGGCCCGCGCGTGGGTACGCGACTGCTGTACGCGCAGCGATCGACGCGCGGTACCGTGTGGCATGTGATCGGTCGGCATGCGGTCGCTCATACGCTCGTGTCCGGCCAGCCGGTGATCGGTCTGCCCGTCTGGTCGACGCACGGTCGGCGCATTGCGTTTCTCGGCGCCACCCCGGATGGCGATCGGGAGGCGGTCTACGTCGCGGATGCAGCGGGGGGCGGTGTTGCGCGACTGGTGGTCGGTGGGCTGGCCGGTCGCTGGCGGCTGCTCGACTGGTCGCGCGGCGGGCGGCACGTGCTCTTGAAGAACGATGTGGGGCCCGGCGACGAGTCGCTCTATCTCGGGCGCATCGCCGACGGCCAGCTGCGGCGGCTGCCCATCCCGGCGGCCCGCATCCGCTCCGCCCGTTTCGCCCCAGGCGGAGCCGCGATCGATTTTGTTTCGAACCAGGACGGGCAGTACGAGCGGTTGCTGCAGTTGGATGAGGCTTCGGGACGTGTGCGGGCGCTCTCGGCCCGAGCCTCCTGGAGCGTCGGGCCATTCGCGGCCAGTCCCAATGGCCGCTACATCGCCTATACGCTGGATGACGACGGACACAGCATCCTGCACGTGGTCAATCGGCGGCTGCAGCTCGATGTCGCGGTCCCGTGGCGGCGGCACGAGGGGGTCATCGATAACCTGCAGTTCGATTCCGGACACCGCCTGGGCTTTACCTTCGAGTCCGGCTGGCAGCCGCCCGAAGCGTACGTCTATGACGTCCGGAGCGGTTTGATTCGGCGCTGGACGCGCGGGACCCCGGGCTCACGGGCCACCTCGGCGCCGGTCACGGGCCGGCTCGTCCACTATCCGACCTGGGACCGGGTCGACGGGCATTGGCGGATGCTGTCCGCGTACGTCTATCTGCCGCCCGGGCCCGGGCCCGCACCGGTGCTGATCGTGTTGCACGCCGGCGCCGCCGGTCAGTTCCGGCCCCGTTGGCGGCCGTTCCTGCAATTCGTGACCAACGATCTCGGCTATGCGGTGATCGCGCCGAACGTGCGCGGCTCTTCAGGCTACGGGCGGGCCTTCCGCGCGCTCGCCGACGGACCCCATCGCACGGATGCGCTCCGCGACATCGGCGCGTTGATGGTCTGGATCGGTCTGCAGCCGGGGTTCGACGTGCACCGGATCGTGGTGATGGGCCGCGGGTATGGCGGTTGGCTGGCGGTGAACGCGCTTGCTTTGTTTGATGGGCATCTGCTCGGGGCGATCGACATCGACGGCATCGCCAACCTCGCCGACTACGTTGCCCACGGTCCCAAATCCCAACGTCAGTTCCGCGCGGCGCGGTTTGGCGACCCGCAGGACCCGCAGACCGCCGAGTTTCTGCGCCGGATCTCTCCGATCGGCAATGTGCGGCGCATCGTCCGGCCCATACTGATCGTGCAGGGACTTGCCGGAGGCGGTGCGCGCGCGGCCGATGCCCGGCAGCTGGCGTATCTGCTGCGCTTCTATGGCGATCGAGTCGAGCTGCTGACCGCAGCCAACGCCAGCAGCGATTTCACGCCCAGGGCCGACCGGCGGGCCTACCGCGCCGCCATCGCGCAGTTCCTGCTGGCGCTGAAGTCGAAGACCGCGAAATGAGGCGCGGTCCGGCACCGGGCCGACGCTGACTGCGGGGGAGGGGCACGCCGGCGCGTCGGCACGTCAGGTCTGCGACGCCGTTGGAAACGAGACCGTTACCTCCAGCCCGCGGCCGCCTTCCCCTTCGCCGAGCTCGATGTCCGCTCCGTGGGCGTCGGCGATGGCCTTGACGATGGCGAGCCCCAGGCCGCTTCCAGGCACCTGCGTGCCGGGATGGCGGTAGAAACGGTCGAACACCCGGGAGCGCTCCTCGGGCGCGATGCCGGGCCCATTGTCGGCGACCTTCAATTTCACCGGGTCGCCGGCCGCGCCGGGTGCGGTCACCGATACATCGACCCGGCCGCCCCGAGGCGTGTAACGCACGGCGTTGTCCACCAGATTGCGGACGAGCGTCGCGACCGAGTCCGGTTCCCCCCGGATGAGCGCCCGCTGCGCTTCCGCCATGCCGAGGTCGATCCCGCGTGCGTCGGCAAGCGGGACCAACTCCGCGACCACCTCGCGCGCGAGCTCATCGAGCGCAATGCGACCGCGCGCCGTCTCGGCGCGCGGCGCCTGCCGCTCGAGCGAAAGCAGCTGCTCGACCAGCCGGATCGAGCGCTGCACGCCGGCCGAGAGCCTTTGCGTCGCCTCGATCCGCTCCTCGTCGGTACCGGCCCGTTCCAGGGCGCCGAGCTGCAGATGCAGCGCGGTGAGCGGTGTGCGCAACTCGTGGGCGGCGTCGGCGATGAACGCCCGCTCACGCTCGAAAGTGCCGGCCAAACGCCCGAGCAGCTCGTTCAGCGCCCCGACCAACGGCTGGACCTCATCGGGTAGGCCCGCAAGCGGCAGGGCCTCCAGCGCGTCCAGGCGGCGAGCCTTGACCGAGGCGGCGAGCCGCTGCAGCGGCTCGAGCGCGTGGCCGACGGCAAACCACACCAGGAGCCCGAGGATCGGCACGGCCAGCGCGAACGGCACGAGCGCCTTCATCGCCAACTCGATCGCCTGTTGCTGGCGCACGCGCATCAGCTGCGCCACCTGGATCACGCGGGTCGGCGAGGCAACGCCGTAGACACGCCAGCTGCCGTCGGGCGTCTTGACCGTGGAGAAGCCCAGCGCAGTCAGGTTCGGCAGCGAAGTATGCACCGGCGTTCGATAAATCAGTTGGCCGTAGATCGTCCAGACCCGGATCACGAAGCCGTAAGCCCGGGCGCGCGACGGAATCGACGACGGCAGCGGCCAGAGATATTCGACCGGCAAATCGCGCAACACCAGCGCCGTCTGCTCGAGGTGATAGTCGAAAAAGCCATCGGCCTGCTGCAGCGCGTTGCGGTATACGACCACGCCGCCGCACAGGCCGACGACGGCGATACCGCCGAGGAGCCACGCAAGCAGGCGTGCCCGCAGCGAGCGGACCGTCATGCCGGCCGTACCCGATAGCCGACGCCGCGCACCGTGAGAATGAAATCGGGTCCGAGCTTGCGGCGCAGCCCGTGCACGTGCACCTCCACGGCGTTACTGTCGATTTCCTCGCCCCAGCCGTAGAGCCGCTCCTCGATCCGTGCGCGCGAGTGGATGGTGCCCGGACGCTCCATGAGCAGATGCAGCAGCGCGAACTCCTTGGGCGAGAGGGCGACCTCCTCGGTGCCGCGCCGCACGGTGTGCGTGGCGGGATTGAGGGTCACGCCCAAGTGCTCGATCGCGGGCGCGGAATGTCCCGATTTGCGGCGCAGCAGCGCGCGGATGCGCGCGGCCAATTCGTCCAGATCGAAGGGCTTGACCAGATAGTCGTCGGCGCCGGCATCCAGGCCCTGCACCCGGTCACAGACCGCGTCGCGCGCGGTGAGAATGATCACCGGCATGCCGTTGTCGCGCACGCGCAGGCCGCTCAAGACTTCGAGCCCGGCCTTGCGCGGCAGGCCCAGGTCGAGCAGCAGCAGGTCGAAGGATTCGGTCTCGAGCACCTGTTCGGCGGTCTCCCCGTCGCGCACCCAGTCGACCGTGAACCCATCGCGCCGCAGCCCGGCGCGGATCGCCTCGCCGATCATGACGTCGTCTTCCACCAGCAGCAGCCTCACCTCGGCGCCTCCCATCGCGCGCAATTTTTCACCCCATGGCGGACGCCTCTGCCACAATCAGCGTTGTTCGAGGTCGGTCGATCCATGAGCTCCTCGCATCCAACGCACACCGCGGCCGACGCCCCCGGCAACCCGGCTGCGCTGATCCACGCCGCCGCCACGTTGGGCGTGGCATTGACGGAGCACGATGCCGCGCGGCTACTGCGTCTGCTCGACGAGTTGGCGCGCTGGAATCGCCGCTTCAACCTGACGGCCATCACGAACCGGGCCGACATGGTAACCCACCACCTGCTCGACAGCCTCGCCGTGCATCGCCATCTACAGGGCGTGCGCATCGCGGACGTCGGTACCGGCGCGGGCTTCCCGGGCCTGCCGCTCGCGCTGGCCAATCCGGACCGCCGCTTCACGCTGATCGACTCGAACGGGAAGAAGATCCGCTTCGTCTCCCATGCGGCGCACGTCCTGGGGCTGATGAACGTCGACACGCTGCAGGCGCGCGTCGAGGCCTTGCGGCCGGACGCCCCGTTCGACACGGTCCTGGCTCGCGCGTTCGCCGCGCTGCCCGCGCTCGTGGCGG
>JAJZZR010000281.1 GCA_021797465.1 Pseudomonadota bacterium
TGGATCCTGACCGGGAACCTAAGGGTCGGGATTATGTGATCGTCATAGGGAAGCCCACATCGGAGCCGACCTTTAAGCAACTGCTGGTGGAGGTCGATGAGCGATACCTCAAACCGGCGAATCGCCGCTACCACATTCTTCCGGTTACCGCGGATATGGTGATCGTGGGGGTCGTGGTGATGAAGATGCGGGTGTATTGAAGGGTGGGTGGAATGGGAGGATACCCGCAACATGATCAATAACAGCTGCGTTATCCTGGCGCGACCCAATACGGGCGACTACTACGAAGGCGACGGCAATTCCTTGCGCGCGATTTCTCCGAGACCCATCGTCTCCCCCGCACAGTTTCCATGGAATACCAGTCCACAACCTGTCGTGTTTCGTGAGGACTCCTATGACCCGACAACAAGGGTCCGTCGTGGACGGTTTTATCGTCAAACAGACGGAACCAGCTATATGCTCGAGAAAGTCCAATACCGCCCTTATCTTCCCCCGCTGGTGTCCGGATATAGCGCGGAACAATCACCTAATGGCGCTGATCAACGGCGCTTCGAGTTCCAGGAACGATACGCGCAAAACTCTGACCTGAACATGGCGCTCCAGCGCTCGAGACACTACGATATAGGCATCGGTTCCATACAGGCCGCGACGCGTTGGCGGGTTATCGATGCGGAGGCGCTCAGTGATGGCACCACCCTATTCACGCTCAAGTCGTTATCGGCTTTCAGCCTTCTGCCGGTTTTGCAGACGGAAGACATTGAGCTCAAGGATATTTACGAGAAAATCCTGGATGCCGCATTGAAATACGCACCCGTTCCCGTGGTCGACGTCTGCCGGGAATCTACCCGTGTGGTGCTGGCAAAATGGCTTCGGAGGATCGGAGAGCTTGATGACGAAAAGCCGGAGGATCTGAGCCAGCTAATCGACAAGATCCCGGCTGAATACCGGATGGTTTCCTCCGCCGCGACAATTGTTTGTCGGCTTCACCCGAGAGGAAAGTCCGCCGAGCAGGAAAAGCAGGCGCAAAAAGGCAAGACTCTGCGCTCCGTGGTTGATGAAGATGCGGTCTTGGCCGTGCGTTTGTTCGGTTTTCTGTTGGTGGAGTTAGGATTTGCGACGCCGTGAAGGCTCATGCCGCTTATGTTAAACGCCCACCTCCAAGACGAGATACCACGACGCCATTCATTCTGGCGGAGGAAATCGAGCCGGAAAGACTTATAAGCGCCAACAGCGTTCATCGGGTAACAGGTGCAGGGCGTCTGTGTTCTGGATCAATGTTGGATCTCGCCTTTACTGACAAATGCGTAACTAATAACCCGGCAATTTTAGAAGACACCACACAAGGGTAAGAATATGGCGCAGAGCAACACGAACAAGAACGGTGGCAACCTCGGCTTCGAGGCCGAGATGTTCAAGGCTGCCGACAAGCTGCGCGGCAACATGGAACCGTCCGACTACAAGCACGTCGCGCTTGGACTCATCTTCCTGAAGTACATCTCAGACGCCTTCGCAGCCAAGCACAAGGCGCTGCTGGCCGAAGACGCACAGGCCGCCGAGGACAAGGACGAATACCTCGCGGACAACGTGTTCTGGGTGCCGAAAGAGGCGCGCTGGTCACATCTACAGGCCAATGCCAAGTTGCCCACCATCGGCACTTTGATCGACGACGCGATGCGCGCCATCGAGAAGGACAACGAGTCGCTCAAGGGTGTACTGCCCAAAGATTACGCGCGCCCCGCCTTGAACAAGGTGATGCTGGGCGAGCTGATCGATCTGATTTCAGGAATTGCGCTCAACGAGGAAGGTGATCGTTCCAAGGACATCCTTGGGCGCGTGTACGAGTACTTCCTGGGCCAGTTCGCCGGAGCCGAAGGCAAGCGGGGCGGCGAGTTCTACACGCCGCGTTCTGTAGTGCGCGTACTGGTCGAAATGCTGGAGCCTTATCAAGGTCGTATCTATGACCCGTGCTGTGGCTCGGGTGGGATGTTCGTGCAGTCGGAAAAGTTCGTGCAGGAGCACGGCGGCCGCATTGGCGACATTGCGATTTACGGACAGGAGTCGAACTACACCACGTGGCGGCTGGCCAAGATGAATCTGGCCGTGAGGGGCATAGACTCCGACATCCGCTGGAACAACGAGGGCAGCTTCCACAAAGACGAGCTGCGCGACCTCAAGGCTGACTTCATCCTCGCCAATCCACCTTTCAACATCTCCGACTGGGGTGGTGACCGTCTGCGCGAGGACGTGCGCTGGCAGTTTGGCGCTCCCCCGGTGGGCAACGCCAACTACGCGTGGCTGCAACACATCTACCACCACCTCGCGCCGAATGGCACAGCGGGCGTGGTACTGGCCAACGGCTCGATGAGTTCGAATCAGTCCGGCGAGGGTGACATCCGCAAGGCAATGCTCGAGGCCGACGCGGTGGATTGCATGGTAGCGCTACCCGGGCAGCTCTTCTACTCGACCCAGATTCCAGCCTGCCTTTGGTTCCTGGCCCGCAACAAGAACCCCGGCAAGGGCCTGCGCGATCGGCGCGGGCAGGTACTGTTCATCGATGCCCGCAAGCTAGGCGTGCTGGTGGACCGCACCCGGCGTGAACTCACCGACGCGGAGGTCCAGAAGATCGCGGACACCTACCACGCCTGGCGTGGGGAGAAAGGCGCGGGTGAGTACACCGACGTGGCGGGCTTCTGCAAGTCCGCCTCCTTGGAGGACATCCGCAAGCACGGCCATGTGCTGACGCCCGGACGGTATGTTGGGACTGGAGACCTCGTCAAGGACGATGAGTCCTTCGAAGAACGAATGACTCGACTAACGACCGAACTGGGGGAGCAACTCGTGGAGTCAGCAGGCCTCCAAGCGGCGATGCGAGACCAACTAAAGCTCATCGGGTTCCCAATCGTGGACCTCGAGCAATGAAGCTATCTGGTCTGATCGATTTCAACCCGAAGCGTCCCCTTGAAAAGGGCGCCATTATCCCCTTCATTGAGATGGCGGATTTGCCTGAGGGGGAGCGAGACGTTTCAAGGATTGGGCACCGCGTTTTCAATGGTAGCGGTAGCAAGTTTAAGAACGGCGACACGCTGTTCGCCCGGATTACACCTTGCCTCGAAAATGGAAAAACCGCGAAGGTGAGCGGCCTGCCTAGCAATGCCGTTGGTCATGGCTCGACGGAATTCATCGTCATGGCCGCGAAAGATCCAGGCGTCGATGAAGATTTTGTCTATTACCTTGCGAGACATCCCGCATTTCGAGCCTATGCGCAGGGCCGGATGGAGGGAACGTCAGGGCGGCAAAGGGTCTCTTGGCAAGCAATCGCGGATTACGAGATTCCGGACTTTTCCCGCCTTGAGCGAAGCGGAATCGGAAGCATTTTGTCGTCGATGGATAACCTCATCGCCAATAACCGCCGGGTCAACCAAGCGTTGGAGGCGATGGTACACACCTTGTTCAGAGCATGGTTCGTGGAGTTTGAGCCAGTGCGTGCCAAAGTGGAAGGCCGCTGGCGGCGCGGCCAATCCCTGCCAGGCCTGCCCGCGCACCTCTACGATCTCTTTCCCGACCGCGTTGTCGACTCGGAATTGGGAGAGGTTCCGGCGGGGTGGGAGATACGCTCACTGGACTCGATTGCGGACTATCTCAACGGTCTTGCCCTACAGAAGTTCCCGCCCGAAAGCGAAAACGAGTTCCTGCCGGTCATCAAGATTGCGCAACTACGTGCCGGAAATACGAATGGCGCAGACAAGGCAAGTACCAGAATTAAGCCTGAATATGTCGTTAACGATGGCGATGTATTGTTCTCGTGGTCAGGCTCGCTTGAGGTCGAGGTGTGGAACGGTGGGCGGGGCGCATTGAATCAGCACTTGTTCAAAGTGACGTCCGATACGGCGCCGAAATGGTTTTACTTCTTCGCTACCCGCCATCATTTACAGAATTTCCGCGCCATTGCTGCCGGCAAGGCGACGACAATGGGACACATTCAGCGCAAGCATCTGACGGATGCCCGGATCGCGGTTGCGTCTCCGGAGGGCATGTCAAAGTTTGATATCGCGATTGGGCCGCTATTCGATCAATTGGTCAGCAACGCGCAGCAATCCCGTTCCCTTGCCCAGCTCCGCGACACCCTGCTACCCAAGCTTATCTCAGGCGAGCTGCGCGTACCGGATGTCGAGCGCATCGTCGGAGCGGCAGTATGACCTTGGATTGGTGCCCCGGCATCCGCGAGGCCTGCTGGTATTGGCGCGACGCGCCGATGCTTCAGCACACATTTGAAGCGCTGGAAGCAAGCCTCGAAAGCGAGAGCGACGCTTCGATTGATGCTGCAAAGGGACTTGTTGAGTGTGTCTGTCGAGTAATTATCGACCAACTCGACGACCCAACATCGCCGCTGAAACCTCTGGACGGGGACCCGATTACAAAATGGGTGTCTGCGGCGACAAGCGTGCTAAGGCGCAATGACGCTCGGGATAGGCAATTTGCAGACCTAATAAAGCATCATAACGGCTTGGCAGAGTGTCTCCGCGTACTGAGAAATGACGCGGGGCCATTGAGTCATGGAAAGGATGGCTTCATCCAAGCTCTGACCGTCTATCACCGGCGCGCGGCAATCCTGGCAGCCGATGCTCTCGTGGCCTTTCTGCACAAGACCTACCTGGACGCGCAGCTCGACCCGATCAGTTCCCGCGAACCGTGGGAGCGGTTTGCTCAGGACAACGCGTTGATCGATGCGCACGTGGGGCTGGCAGTGGATGCTGCGGACGGCGACTCGCCGACCTTGCGTTTTCTGCTGCCGGGCGGCGACGAGCTTCCCATCAATATCGAGGTCAGCCGTCTACTTTACCAATTGGATCGGGACGCCTATGTGGAGGCGTTGAACGCTGCGCGTGGGGCACCGGCCCCGACGGTGAAGTCCGTCGAAGAACGAGGAGAACCGTAATGGCGTTTCTGTCGGAGGCCGCCGTGGAGCAAGCGCTTCTGGATCAACTACGCGCGCTCGATTACAGCATCGAACGCGAGGAGGACATCGGCCCCGATGGACACCGGCCGGAGCGTGAGAGTCACGATGAGGTCGTGCTCAAGAAGCGGTTCGAGGACGCCGTTGCGCGCCTAAACCCTGGCCTTCCGCTGGAGGTATGTCAGGATGCCGTGCGACGCGTGATGCAGTCCGAACTGCCATCGCTGCTCGAAGAGAACCGTCGCCTCCACAAACTGATGACGGAAGGTGTGGACGTCGAGTACTACGCGGACGACGGCACGCTGACGGCGGGCAAGGTCGCGCTCATCGACTTCGAACACCCAGAACAGAACGACTGGTTGGCAGTAAGCCAGTTCGTGGTGATCAACGGCCAGAACAACCGGCGGCCCGATGTGGTGGTGTTCGTGAACGGCTTGCCGCTGGGCGTGATCGAGCTGAAAGCGCCAGGTAGCGCCGGGGCGGATCTGTTGAGTGCGTTCAACCAACTGCAGACCTACAAGAAGCAGATTCCGGCGCTCTTCAACACCAACGCTCTGCTGGTGACATCCGACGGCATTGCGGCCCGCGTCGGGTCGCTGTCCGCAGACCTTGAGCGCTTCATGCCTTGGCGCACTACCGACGGCACGGACATTGCGCCGAAGGGCGCCCCGGAGCTCTCAACGTTAATCGAGGGCGTGTTCGAGCAGGGCCGCCTGCTCGAGCTTTTGCGTCACTTCACGGTCTTCGGCGAAACTGGTTCGGGCTTGGCCAAGATCATCGCGGGCTACCATCAGTTCCACGCGGTACGGCACGCGGTCAACAGAACGGTGACTGCGTCCTCGCCAGGGGGCAATCAACGGGTCGGGGTCATCTGGCACACCCAGGGATCTGGCAAAAGCCTGCTGATGGCGTTCTACGCCGGGCAGTTGGTCAAACACCCGGCGATGGCCAACCCGACACTGGTGGTGCTGACCGACCGGAACGACCTCGACGACCAGCTCTTCTCGACCTTCTCGATGTGCCGCGACCTGATCCGGCAGACGCCGGTGCAGGCCGAGAGCCGCGAAGATCTGCAGAAGGTCTTGAGCCGGGCGTCGGGCGGCGTGATTTTCACGACCTTGCAGAAATTTGGCGAAATCGCCGAGCCGCTCACCACACGACGCAACGTGGTCGTCATAGCGGATGAAGCACACCGCAGTCAGTACGGCTTTAGGGCTAAGGTGGACGCCAAGACCGGCGAAATCTCCTATGGCTTCGCCAAGTACATGCGCGACGCCCTGCCGAACGCATCCTTCATCGGATTTACCGGCACGCCTATCGAAGCGGATGACGTCAACACTCCGGCGGTATTCGGCAACTACATCGATGTCTATGACATCAGCCGTGCGGTCGAAGACGGTGCGACGGTGCCGATCTACTACGAGTCCCGGCTGGCACGCATCGAACTCGATGAGGATGAGAAGCCGAAGATCGACGCTGAGGTCAACGAACTGACCGCGGAGGAGCCCGAAGCCGATCAGGAGCGCTTCAAGAAGAAGTGGTCGACGGTCGAGGCCTTGGTCGGCAGCGATAAGCGCTTGGCGCTGGTGGCCAAGGATATGGTCGCCCACTTCGAGGATCGCGTGGCCGCCCTCGATGGCAAGGCAATGGTGGTGTGTATGAGCCGCCGCATCTGTGTGAGGCTCTACGACGAGATCGTCAAGCTGCGCCCGGATTGGGACAGCGCCGATGACAACGCGGGCGCGGTCAAGATCGTGATGACGGGGGCGGCGAGCGACCCGCAGGAATGGCAAAAGCACATCGGCAACAAGGTCCGGCGCGATCTGCTGGCCAAGCGTGCCCGCGATCCGAAAGACCCACTCAAACTGGTGATCGTACGGGATATGTGGCTGACCGGCTTTGACGCACCATGCATGCACACGATGTACGTGGATAAGCCGATGCAGGGGCACGGCCTGATGCAGGCGATTGCCCGCGTGAACCGGGTGTTCCGCGACAAGCCCGCGGGGCTAATCGTCGACTACATCGGCATTGCGCAAAGCCTCAAGTCGGCGCTGCAGCAGTACTCCAAGAGCGACCAGGAGAACACCGGCGTTGACGAGACACAGGCGATTTCCGTGATGATAGAGAAATACGAGGTCGTGCGGGACATGTACCACGGCTTCGACTACGCCTCCGCGATGAGCGGCACTCCACAGGAGCGCCTTGCTATGATGGCAGGGGCTATCGAGTGGATTCTCAACCTGCAACAGAAGCTGGCTGAAAGAGAGAAGACCAAGGAAGGCAAGAAGAACGCTCATCGTCGATACCAGGATGCCGTACTGGCGCTGTCCAAGGCATTCGCCCTGGCATCCGCCTCCGACGAGGCTCGCCGAATTCGGGAAGAAGTCGGCTTTTTCCAGGCTACTCGCGCAGCGCTGGTCAAGAGCAGCACCGGCTCCGGCGTGGCCCAGCAAGAGCGCGAGTTGGCGATCCAGCAGATTATCAGCCGTGCGGTGGTATCAACAGATATTGTGGATATTCTGGCCGCGGCGGGCATCAAAAGCCCGGATATCTCCATTCTGTCCGACGAGTTTCTCGCCGAAGTGCAGCAGCTTGAGAAGAGGAATCTTGCGTTGGAAGCGTTGCGCAGGCTGATCCAAGACAGCATTCGCTCGCGCAGCAAAGCCAATGTGGTGGAGACCAAGGCGTTCTCGGAACGATTGGAGGACGCCGTGGCACGCTACCACGCCAACGCCATCACCACTGCCGAGGTGTTGCAGGAGCTGATCCAACTGGCCAAGGACATCCGCGCGGCCCGTCAGCGTGGCGAAGAGTCCGGGTTGTCCGACGAAGAAATCGCCTTCTATGACGCGCTAGCCGAAAACGAAAGCGCGGTACAGGTGATGGGCGACGACAAGCTTAAACTCATCGCACATGAATTGCTGATGAGTCTGCGGGCAAACGTCTCGGTCGACTGGGCACACCGCGACTCAGCCCGCGCAAGGATGCGCATTCTCGTCAAGCGCATCCTACGGAAGTACGGTTATCCGCCGGACCTACAAGACTCGGCGGTGCAGACGGTGTTGCAACAAGCAGAGGCGCTGTCGTCGGGTTGGTCGGTACCGCATCGCGGAACGCAATCATAAATATTGGCCAGCGCCATCACATCGTTGACGCAAACACAATGGAACACTGAGAGATATGGCCCGCATCGAAAACCACAAGTACAGCATCGAGGAGGCATTCCGAGAGTGCTTCTACATCGTCCCGGACTACCAGCGCGAATACGTCTGGACGGACAAGGAAGTGCATCAGCTCCTTGAGGACATCAACGAGCAGATCGATGCGGGCTCGACGCGGGAGTATTTCATCGGCACTGTGCTGGTTTCGCCAACCGATCAGAAGAATCACTATGAGGTGATCGACGGTCAGCAGCGCCTGACCACAGAGGTGGACCCCAACCCCTGGACAGAATCTCCCGATCCTTAAGTGGATTATCTGCCGGGTTGATCAAGCGGCGAGATCCCAGGACCCTGTGGTGTAAGCCTCCCACGGTGTCTGTCGATCCAGGGCTTGATGACGTCTCTCATGATTATAGAAGTCGAAGTATTTAGCAAGAGAGGCTCGCGCTTCGGATATGGATGTGTAGGCCTTGAGATACACCTCCTCGTATTTGACGGAGCGCCACAGCCGCTCGACGAACACGTTGTCCCGCCAACAGCCCTTGCCATCCATGCTGATGTCGATCGTGTGGGC
>JAJZZR010000175.1 GCA_021797465.1 Pseudomonadota bacterium
GTCGCGGCGAGAGTGTCGCGAGCGTGGCGTGGCGCCAGATTCGGTCGAATCGCACAGGCGGCCTTCTTTTTTTGGCTAGGCAAATTATAATATGCCTAGACTTACTCAGAAACCCCTGGCGCGTCCGGAATACAGGCGGATGGACCGGACATTCTTCTTTGAGAGCGCATGGCTGCCGGCCGGCTGGCAAGACGGCGTGCGGGTCGAGGTGCGCGGGGAACTGATCACCGACGTCGCGTACGGCGCGGTGGCCGGGCCGCACGATGTGCGGTTGCGGCTCGTCCTTCCCGGCCTGCCGAATTTGCACAGCCATGCCTTTCAGCGCGCCATGGCCGGACTCGCCGAGCGCCGAGGGCCGAGCGGCGTGGACGACTTCTGGTCGTGGCGGGAGGTGATGTACCGCTTTCTGGCGCGCCTCGAGCCGGACGATCTCGAGGCGCTCGCGGCCTATGCGTACGCGGATCTGCTCGAGGCGGGATTCACCTGCGTCGGAGAGTTCCACTACCTGCATCGCCCGCCGCAGGGCGGGCTGTACGCCAACCCCGGGGAGCTCGCGCTGCGTCACGCGTCGGCGGCCGACACCACGGGCATCGGCCTCACAATGCTGCCGGCCTTCTATGAGTCCAGCCAGTTCGGCGGCGCGCCGCCGGCGCCGGGCCAGCAGCGTTTCATCACGGATCTCGCAACGTTCGGGCGGATCGTCGAGGCGGTGCGCGCCGGGATCCAACCGTCCCCGGGGCGCAACGTCGGCATCGCGCCGCATTCGCTCAGAGCCGTGACGGCCGGGCACCTGTCAGCCCTGCTCGATCGCTACCGCGAGGGCCCTATCCACATCCATGCCGCCGAGCAGATGCGGGAAGTCGAGGATTGCCTGGCCTTCACCGGCGCGCGTCCGGTTGAATGGCTCCTCCGGCATGCGGCCGTCGATGCCCGTTGGTGTGTCGTACATGCGACGCATCTGACCCCCGGGGAAACGTCGGACCTGGCGCGCTGCGGCGCGGTCGCGGGGCTGTGCCCGGTGACGGAAGCCAATCTGGGCGACGGGATTTTCCCGGCCTCCGACTATCGCGCGGCGCAGGGACGCTGGGGCATCGGCACCGACTCGCACATCCGGCTCGACGCGGCTGGAGAGCTGCGGCAGTTGGAGTATGCGCAGCGCTTGCTGCTCCGCCGGCGCAACGTGCTCGCCCGCCCCGATCAGCCCTCGACGGGCGCGAGCCTGTACCAGGACGCGCTGGCCGGCGGAGCGCAGGCTCTCGGTTTGCCGGTGGGCGCAATCGCGCCCGGCCGCCGCGCGGACTTCCTGTCGCTCGATGCGGATCATCCGGATCTGGCGGGAAGGGCACGGGACGCCGTTCTGGACACGTGGATCTTCGCCCAAGGCCGATCACTCATACGAGATGTCATTGCCGGTGGACACATCGTCGTGGAGAACCGGCGTCATAAGGAGCGCGAGCGGATTGACGCGGCATACCGCCGTACGCTGCGCAAGTTGTTGCATGACGCGTAATCGGGACAGTCGCACGACAATCGCCTCGAGGGTCGTTCCCCGCTACCGGGAGATCTACGAGTCGCTACGACAGAAAATCGTCTCGGGGGAATGGCCGCCCGGACATCGTCTGCCGTCAGAACACGAGCTGGCCCGCAGCTTCGGCTGCGCCCGCATGACCATTGGCAGAGCTCTCGGGGCGCTCGCGGATCAGCGTCTTTTGACGCGGCGACGGCGCGCCGGCACGATAGTGAACGCGCCGCGGCCGCAGGAGTCGGTGCTCGAGATCCACGACATCGAGGCCGAGCTGGTGGCCGAGGGCGTGGCCTACGCGTACCAGTCACTCGAGCGGCGGGTCCGCCGCGCAAATGCCGCCGACGCGGCCGCCCTCGGTGTGCCGGCAGGTACGCCGGTGCTGGCGCTCACGGGGTTGCATCGGGCCGGCGGGCGGCCACATGCGCTCGAGGAGCGGTTGATCAACCTGCGGACCGTGCCCGAGGCACGCGGCGAACGATTCGCCGACATCTCGCCGGGCCGTTGGCTCCTGCGACGCATCCCCTGGACCGAGGCCGAGCACCAGATTGCGGCGCTCAATGCCGACGCCGCGGTGGCTCGGCAACTGGCCATCCGCCGTGGCACGGCCTGTCTGACCATCGAGCGCAACACCTGGCGGGATGAGCAACGCATCACACACGTTCGGCTGATCTATCCCTGTGATCAGCATCGGCTGGTGGCACGCTTTCGTTATCGGCCGATTTGACCCTGGAGCAGACTCCCCGCTCGACTCGATCGCGCAGGGCGGAAGCTGCGCGGCGGGACGCTGCCGATCGAGCGCCTCGCCGTGCTCGAGGAGCATTTCCCGCAAGGGGAACCGGCGCTCAACGTCGAGGCCGGCCCTAAAATTCCAACGTCAACTGCCGCTCGTCGGCGGGCGCCCGAAAACGGCTGACATCGAGCGGCGCGCCGCGCTGCGTATTCAGCCCGCAGCGGCGGCATGCAGCGTGAAATCGCGCGCGCAGCAGCTCGGCAAGCGGCCCCGTGCCGCGCATGCGGTGCCCGAAGCGCGGGTCGTTGTCGCGCCCTGCGCGCATCTGATGAATCAGCGACAGCACGTGGGATGCGCGCTCGGGATAATGGGTCTCGAGCCACTGCCTGAACAGCGGGCCAACCTCATGGGGCAGACGCAGCAGAACATAGCCAGCCCAGCGGGCGCCTGCCTCCGCGGCCGCCTGCACGATACGTTCCATCTCATGATCGGTCAGCGCCGGAATCACTGGCGCCACCAGCACGCCGGCCGGGACGCCCGCGGCAGTCAGCTCGCGCACCAGGCGCAGCCGCGCCGCGGGCGAGGCTGCCAGCGGCTCCATCGTGCGCTTCAGCTCGGCATCGAGCGTGGTAATGCTGATGCCGACCCGCACCAAGTTCTCGCGCGCCAGCGTGCCCAGCAGGTCGAGGTCGCGCAGCACGAGGGCGCCCTTGGTGATGACGGTCACCGGATGCCGGTAGCGCGCGAGCACCGCCAGTATCTCGCGCGTGACACGCATTCGCCGCTCGATGGGTTGGTACGGATCGGTGTTGGCCCCCAGGATGATCGCCTTGCAGCGATAGCCGGGACGTGAGAGCTCGCGCGCGAGCAGCCTGCCCGCGTCCTGCTTGTAGAATAGCCGGGTCTCGAAATCCAACCCCGGCGAGAGTCCCAGGTACGCATGGCTGGGCCGGGCGTAACAGTACGGACAGGCGTGACCACATCCCCGGTACGGATTGATCGACCTCTCGAAGGGAATATCCGGAGAGTCATTGCCGCTGATGACGCTGCGGGCGTGGTCGGGCTCGATGGACAACGGTACGGTGTTCGCAACTTCATCCTGGTACCACCCGTCATCCACAGCCTCCGTGGCACGCGTCTGGAAACGCCCCGGGGGATTCGACAGCGCGCCGTGCCCGCGCAGCACCGTGACGCCTTTGAGGGGAGTACTCATGGCGTAACTGTACAAATATACACCTATGGCGTAAAGCCCCCGCCAGGCCGGCGCGAGAATCTGCCGCGGCTGAGCTGAGGCACTCAGCAGGCATCCTGCAGTGGCCGGCTCGGATCGGCCAGCCGTTGCGGATCCGGCCTGGCCCGCGCGGCGATCAGCTTGCGCGCGGCCAGTTGATCCCGGGGCATGTTGACACTCTCGAGCGCAATCAACTCTCCGCCGCGCAGATAGCAGGCGCTGAAGGCGCGCCCGGCCGGATCGCCGCGCAACACGATGGCATCGTGGTCCGCACCGATGCCGACGATGACGAGTTTCAGGTCGTACTGGTCGGACCAGAACCAGGGCACTTTGTCGTGCGGCGTCGGTCGACCCATGAGGTTGAGGGCGGCGCTCGCGCCCTGCTCGAATGCGTTGTCGACCGATTCGAGGCGCAGCTTCCGTCCGTAATGCGGGCTGGGATGATGTGTGCAGTCGCCTGCGGCATAGATCGACAGGTCCGAAGTCCGGCAGTACTCGTCCACTTCGATACCGTCGCCGCAGGCCAGGCCCGCGGCCGCGGCGAGCTCGGTCACCGGCTGAGCGCCAGCGCCGATCACGACGGCATCGGCAAGATGGGTCTCGCCGTCTTCGGTGATCACGGCGCGGACCCGATTTTGGCCCTCGCGCGCAACGATCTCGCGAACGCGGGCGCCGCACACGATCCGCACGCCGTGCCGCTCGTGCTCGGCGCTGTAGAACGCGGACACCGGCGCAGAGGCGACACGGCTCAGCACGCGCCCGGCCAGCTCCAGCACCGTCACTGGCGCACCCTGCGCCCTCAAGGTTGCGGCGACCTCCAGCCCGATGAAGCCGCCGCCCACGATGACCACTCTCCCGCCCATGGTGCATGCGGCACGGATTCGGTCGGCATCGGCCGCCGTCCGCAGGGTCAGGACGGGTTCGAGATCCGCACCGGGCAGGGCAAGCGGCCGTGCGCGGCTGCCGGTGGCCAGCAGGAGCGCATCGTACGGGACAGTCCGGCCGTCATCGAGCCGCAGACGCCGCTCGCGGCGGACGATCTCCTCGACGCGCCGCCCGAAGAGTGTCGTGACGGCTCGCTGCTCGTAGAAGGTCTGCGGGCGAAGCAACAGCCGCTCGGAGGCCACCGTCCCGGCGAGATAGCCCTTCGACAGCGGCGGCCGCTGGTATGGCGGGCCGGACTCCTCGCCGATCAATGTGATTTCGCCGGCAAACTGCTGCCTACGCAGCACATCGATGGCCTGGACGGCGGCCTGCCCGGCGCCAACGATGGCGACCTGCTCGATCATGCCCAGAACGTACCCATCTCGCGGGAAGAGCCCCGGCGCTCAGGATGAAGGATATCAAGGCGTTTCGGCCCGGGCCGCACCAGGGCCGGGCACGTAACCCAACGACGCGCGCCAAAATGGTGCATCCCCGGCCCATCCGGATCCAAAACCCCTATACACTCAAGCGCTTGGCGGAATTCCCAGCATGGCACGAAAGCTGCAGTTTCGCCGGCGCACCCGAGGCGCCTCGCGCTGTGGCACGCTACGCTATATCTCGCCTAATTCGGAGATCCTGCACATGAAACTGGTCACCGCGATCATCAAACCCTTCAAGCTCGACGACGTGCGTGCCGCACTGTCCGAGATCGGTGTTTCCGGCATGACCGTGACGGAAGTGAAGGGATTCGGGCGCCAGCGCGGCCACACCGAGCTCTACCGCGGTGCCGAGTACGTGGTGGATTTCGTCCCCAAGACCCGCATCGAGGTGGCGGTGCGCTCCGATCTGGTTGACGCGGTGGTGGAGGCGATTCTCAAATCGGCCAAGACGTCCAAAGTCGGCGACGGCAAGATCTTCATCACCGATATCCAGCGCGCCATCCGCATCCGCACGGGCGAGACGGACGAGGCCGCGCTGTAGACCGCCGGCGCCGCAGTGCTCAGCGCACCATACGCATGGGGCGCTGGTTGCGCTCGATGCCGAGCGCGCCGCTGCGGACGACCTCGAGCAGTTCCGCGCCGCGGGCGAGTTCCGCCGTGAACGCGTTGATCTCCGCCTCGCTCGCGGTCAGCTCGACGATGAATCCGTCGGCGGCCGGGTCGAGCACCCGTCCCCCCGTGCGCACCACGTGGCCCCTCACGGCGTCGATCTGCTCGGGGCGCACCTTGAGCTTCAGCAGTATCAGCTCACGCTCGAGATGCTCGCCCCGAGTCATGTCCTGAACGTTGACCACGTCGACCAGCTTGTTGAGCTGGTTGACGATCTGTTGGATGACGGCGTCCGAGCCTTCGGTCACCAGCGTCAGACGCGAGACGGTCGGATCGTCGGTCGCGGCGACCGACAACGACTCGATGTTGTAGCCGCGCGAGGCGAACATGCCCGCGACCCGGCTCAGGGCACCGGCTTCGTTCTGCAGTAGAATGGCAATGATGTGACGCATGCGCCCTCGGGCAAGAACGGGGAACGCCCGGAAGGATAATGGATCGCGCCTGCCTGGGGCGAGTCGCGCGCATGCGGACCGGCGGGCGAGCCGCCTCTCTCCCCCGTCCTGCGCTCGCGGCCCGAGACGCCCCCATGATCAGTGGCGCGCCAGCGACTTTCAGCCCGAGGACCGACCTGATAGTCTCCTGGGATCTCCCCTTTTCGGAACGTTGCCGCCGCCACATGAGAGCGCCCCCATGACCGAGACCGCCCCCGCACCGTCCCGCAGTGCTCATCCGCTCGCCGGCCAGATGATGTCCGGGGCCCGGATGATCATGCAAGTGCTGGCGGACGAGGGCGTGGAGGCGATTTTCGGCTACAGCGGCGGCGCCATCCTGCCCACTTATGATGCCGTGTTCCTGTACAACGAGGCGCAGCAACGCCACGGTGGCCGGCAGATCCCGCTGATCGTGCCAGCCAACGAACAGGGGGCTGGATTCATGGCGGCCGGCTTCGCCCGCGCCACCGGCCGGGTCGGGGTATGCCTGGTAACCTCGGGTCCCGGCGCGACGAATACGGTCACGCCCGTGCGCGACTGCATGGCCGACTCCATACCCATCGTGGTCATCTGCGGACAGGTGGCGCGCGCTTCGATCGGGACCGATGCCTTCCAGGAAGCACCGGTCACCACGATCATGGGCTCGGTCGCGAAGCACGTATTCCTGGTCACCGATCCGCAAAGGCTCGAGGCCACCATGCGCACGGCGTTCGAGCTGGCACGCACCGGCCGGCCCGGCCCGGTCGTGGTCGACGTGCCGAAGGACGTGCAGAACTGGGAGGGTCTTTTCGAGGGCGGCGGCTCGCTGCCCATCCCCGGGTATCGTCGGCGGATGCAAGAGCTGGCGGGACGGGAGCTCGATCCCCGCAATGCGGCCCGCTTCTTCGAGATGCTCGGAGAATCGCGCCGCCCGTTGATTTATGCCGGCGGAGGCGTGATCCACGGCAATGCATCCGAGGCGCTGGCCGCGTTCGCGACCGCGTTCGGTATTCCTGTGGTGACCACGCTGATGGGCATCGGCGCCCTCGACACCAAGCATCCGCTCGCGATGCGCATGCTGGGCATGCATGGAACCGCGTTCGCCAACTACGCGGTCGATGACTGCGATTTCCTCATCGCCGTCGGCTCGCGCTTCGACGACCGGGTCGCGGGCGTACCCGCCAAGTTCGCGCGCGGCGCACGCCGCATCGCGCATCTGGACATCGATCGGGCGGAAATCAACAAGGTCAAGCGCGCCCAGTGGAGCCACGTGGGGCTGCTGCCCGGGGCGCTGCACGCCCTCACCGAGCACGGACTGCGCACGGGATTCAAGGCGGACCTCGCTCCCTGGCATACGCACCTGGCGGAGCTGAAGCGCCGTCACGCCATGAACTACGACCGGGAGAGCCCGCTCATCCAGCCGTACTCGGTCATCGAGCACATCAACGCCATCACCGGCGGCGAGGCCATCATCACCACCGGAGTCGGTCAGCATCAGATGTGGGCGGCGCAGTACTGCGATTTCCGCCGCCCTCGGCTCTGGCTCACCTCCGGCAGCATGGGCACGATGGGCTTCGGGCTGCCCGCGGCGATCGGCGCGCAGCTGGCGCAACCGGAGGCGCTGGTGGTGGATATCGACGGCGACTCGAGCATTCGCATGAACCTCGGAGAGCTCGAGACCGTCACCACTTACGACCTGCCGATCAAGATCGTCGTGCTCAACAATTTCGGCGACGGCATGGTCAAACAGTGGCAGAAGCTCTTCTTCAAGGGACGGCTCTCGGCGAGCGACCGTTCGCTGCACAAGAAGGACTTCATTCGCGCCGCGCAAGCCGACGGATTTCCCTATGCGACGCGCCTGGAGCACAAGCAGGACGTGCCGCGCGTGATCGAGGAATTCCTGCGGTTCAACGGCCCCGCCTTTCTCGAGGTGATGATCGATCCGGACGCGGGCGTGTACCCGATGGTCGGCCCCGGTCAGAGCTACGAGGAGATGATCACCGGCGAGTTCATCGCCTCGCGCCATGAGGTTGACATCAAGCCGCCGGGACCGTCCGAGATGTTCTGAGGAGCGACCGTGAAATATCTGCACACCATGGTGCGCGTGACGGATCTGGATGCCTCGCTGCGCTTTTACCGCGACGCGCTCGGCTTGACCGAGCTGTCGCGCAAGGAGTATCCGCAGGGGCGCTACACTCTGGTATTCCTGGCGGCCCCGGGCGACGAGTCGGCGCAAGTGGAGCTGACGTACAACTGGGACCCGCAGGTCTACGCCGGGGGGCGTAACTTCGGCCATCTCGCCTATGCCGTCGATGACATCTATGCCGCCTGCGAGCGGCTGCAGCGCCACGGCGTGACGATCAACCGGCCGCCGCGCGACGGACGCATGGCGTTCGTGCGCTCACCGGATCAGATCTCGATCGAGCTGCTGCAGCGCGGAGCGCCGCTGGCGCCGGCCGAACCCTGGACATCGATGCCGAACACCGGCAGCTGGTAGCCGCCGGCGACACGGAGCGGACGGTGGGCCGGTTCGAGGGCGCATTCGTCGCCCTGGGCACGACACTCGCCGTACCCGACCCCCCGGAACTCTGGCGAGCCCAACCTGGAAGATCGGCGCGCGTCGGCGCACAATGCCGGCGTTACCGGTGCCGCCCAATCACACCAACCGCGACGCAGCCCGATTTACCCAAGGGGACCTGGCCATGAGTCAAGCCGACCTTCGAGGCAAGTTCATCTGGCACGAGTTGATG
>JAJZZR010000091.1 GCA_021797465.1 Pseudomonadota bacterium
GCCGCCGCCGCCATCTCCGTGTAGTGCAGACTTTCGCGGCTCGATCCCAGAGAAATCAACCAGTTATCCATCGCCTACCCCGCGAATCGGCGAAGTAGGGCTAGGGCCGCAACGCCGCGCCGCTTGCCACCACCCCCAGGCCGTAGCCCGAGACGGTGCGATTGAAGTGGGCCACCGCGGTGCGCAGGAACCGATCGTACGTTGCGATCGCACCGCGATACTCGCGCGTGTAGACCGCCTGCTCATGCAGCGTCGCGGCATCGACCGGCTCGTCCGAGCCCTGCAGCAGCTGCTCGAGCGCCATCAGCTTCTCGTGGATGCGGTCCGGCACCCACAGAGTCGACTCCGACGATCCGGCGTCGCTGGTGAGCTTCAGGAGCATCGCGCGGCGGGCGCGGGCGAGCTTCCCGACCGCCGTATCCACCGCACTGCGCTCCGGCAAGCCCCGCGCCGCCGCGCGCAGGCCCGCGAGCTGCACCCGGATCGCATGCAGCCGGTTCAGCGCCACGTCGATCCGCGAGATCTCGTGCAGCACCGCCGCGGTGACGTGACAGCGCTCGGTCATGCCCGCGAGCGTGCCCGTCGAGGCCGGATCGTTGACCACGGTGAAGGTCTGCGAGGCCTTGGCGCCGCCGATCTCGAGCGTCGCGGTATAGGTCCCCGGCGGCATCAGTGCGCCGTTCCTCGGCCCGCGGTTGTATTTCGGCGCGGAGCGCCAGCGCACTGGTCCCTGCGCTTGCAGGTTCCAATAGATCCGCTGCAGTCCCGCCTGGCCCGGCACCCAGGGCACCTCGCCCTTCACCGCGGAGGCGGCCACGGCGGCCCCCGGGGTCATGACCTGCGGCTTGCCCTTGTGGAGCCCCGCGTACGTGCGCACCACTTTGCCGCTTGCGTCGGTGATGATCAGCTTGCCGGGCCGTTTGGCCGCGTGCGCCAGGGAGTAGCTGATGTCCACACCGTACTGCGGATTCTGTCCGTAGTAGACGCCATCGCCCATCGACTCGACGGTCGAGAACGGCCAGTAACGCACCGCCTCCGGGGGCTTGAACAGCGTCAAATCAGCATGCGCCACGCGCGCATTCCAGTCCTGGAACGGCCTCAGGTCATCGAGGATCCACACCCCTCTGCCGTGCGTGGCCACCACCAGCGAGTCGGTGTGCGATTGCAGCGCCAGATCGTAGACGGCCGCATCCGGCAGGCCGAGGCCGAGTTTGTACCATTTGCGGCCCGCGTCCCATGACGCATACAGGCCGTTCTCCAGGCCCGCGTAATACAAGTTGGGGTTGCGCAGATCGCGGCGCACGACGTGCGCATAAACATCGTGTGGCAGATTGCCGCTGATCGAGGTCCATTGCGCGCCGTAGTCATCAGTGCGGTACAGATACGGCCGAAAGTCGCCGCTGAAATGCCGATCGACCGCAATCAGCGCACTGCCCGGATGGTCCCGGGAGACATCGATGGACTCGACTCGTCCCCACGGCGGCAGATCCGGGATGTTCCCCGTGACGTTGCTCCAGTGCTTGCCGCCGTCGCGGGTCAGCTGCACCAGTCCGTCGTCGGTGCCGACCCAGATGACGCGGGAATCCGACGGCGCCGGAGCGATGGTGAGGATCGCGTCGTAGTACTCGGCGCCGGAGTTGTCCTGAATGACCGGTCCGCCCGAGGGCCCCTCCTTCGCCTTGTCATCACGGGTCAGATCGGGACTGATCGCCCGCCACGTCCGGCCGCGATTGGCGCTCTCGAATACGACATTGGCGCCGGCATAGAGCACCTTGGGATCTTGCGGGGAAACCGCGAAGGCCGCTTCCCACGCGAAGCGGTAGCGCGCGCCGTCGGCCCCCCGTCCGTTGTCGTCGCGCGGATACGGCTCGATATCGTGGATCTGCTCCTCGGAGCGATTGTAGATGAAATACGCTCCGTTCTGCCCTTCGTTGTAGATCAGGTTCGGGTCATCGGCCGCCGGCATCCCGTAGATGCCGTCGTCGCCGTTGAAGCCGTACCAGGCGCGGCTGGAGATGCCATTCGGGTTCTTGCTCGCGCTCGGCCCGCACCAGGAATTGTTGTCCTGCAGTCCGCCGCAGACCTGATAGAGCAGTCCGCCGCCGACGGCCACGTGGTAGAACTGCTCGAGCGCGATGTTATCCACGTACGCCCAGCGCTTGCCGTTGTCGAGGGACAGCGCCACACCGCCGTCATTGCCTTCGATGATGCGCCCGCTGCCGGTCGGATCGATCCAGATGGCGTGATTGTCGACGTGGATGGACTTGGCGATGTGGCGCCAGGAGCGCCCGCCGTCATCGGAGGCGAGCAGGTTCATCGACAGGGCGAACACATGGTTCGGATTCTTCGGATCGACCGCGATGTGCGAGAAATAAAACGGCCGCGAATCGATGCTCTGATCCTTGCTCACCAAGGTCCAGCTCGCGCCCGCGTCATCGGAGCGCCACAGCATGCCCTGGTGGCTGCCGATCACCGCATACACCACATTGGGCGCGCTCGGGGCGACGGCCAGCCCGATGCGCCCGAGCGGTCCGGCGGGCAGCCCATGGCCCGACAGACGAGTCCAGGTGAGGCCGCCGTCGATCGACTTGTAGATCGCGTCCTGCGGACCGCCGTCGGAATAGTGCCAGGGGGTGCGCCGGAAGCGGTACGTCGCCGCGTACACCACATTGGGGTTACGCGGGTTCATGGCCATGTCCGAGATGCCCACGTCGGGACCGGCATAGAGGACGCGCCGCCAGCGCTTGCCCCCGTCGCTGGTACGGTATACGCCCCGCTCGGTGCTGTTCTTCCATGGATTGCCCATCGCCGCCACCAACACCGTATCGGGATGGTGCGGATTGATCAGGACAGCCGAGATTTGCATCGTGTCCGTCAGGCCGCGGTGGCGCCAATGCAGGCCGCCGTCGCTCGACTCGTACACGCCATCGCCATAGGAAACGTCATTGCGGATATTGGCCTCACCCGTGCCGAGCCAGATCACGGACGGATTGCGCGGATCGATCGCCAGCGCGCCGACTGAGGCGACCGGCCGGTGCTGGAACAGCGCCTTCCAGGTCATGCCGCCGTCCTCGGTCCGGAACACCCCGCCATCCGCCCCGCCGACGTAATACACCCGGGGATTACCCGGGACGCCGGCCACGGCGGTGACTCGCCCGCCGGCGATCGCCGGACCGATCGAGCGAAAGTGAATCGCGCTGCTCACCGGCATGGGCAACAGCGTGCGGCCTTGATTGTTCTCCTGCTGGGGTCCGGCCTGTAACGCGAGCGCCACGGAGCTCGCGAGCAGCATGAAGGCGGCCACGACACGGATCGGAGTTGAAGCTCTCATCGCAACCTCGCTTTATTCTGCGCAGCGGCAAGTTCAGCGCGTCGGTGCGCGGCAACGGCGAAAGGCGCTACTCTACAGGCGGGGATCGCCCGCCGCCAGCGACCGGCCAGCGCATCCGCCGCACGCGCACGGCGTTCCGTCGCGCTCGGCGGCGCGCCGCGCCGGTCCTGCTATAGTGTTGAGACGTTGAAGGACGACCCGTGATCGGCATTGCATCCGTGCAGAAACCGCAGACCCCAGGTGACGCGTGATCAGGCGGACCGGCTGGCCGTTCGCCGGCGGCCGCCGGTGCGCCGGGTGCGGATCCCGCGCGCAAGCATCGCCAACGCGCGCGGCGGCGCCTGAGCCACTCCGGCCGATCGGCAGGGCGCCGCGATGAGGTCCCCGGCTCGCAAATGGCTCGACAACCAGCGCGCCTGGTTGCGCAAGAAGCAACGCCACTTCGAAAGCAGGCTGCACACCCGCCTGTGGTTTCCGCACGTGCCGCTCGCCATCCTGGTCGGCTTCCAGGGCGTGTTGCACATTCTGCTGGCGCTCGGCTCGCTGCGCTCGATGATGCGGCTGCTCGCCACTCCCTCACTGGCCACGCTCGCCGGCGGAGTCGGCGTCCTGCGGATCGGCGATGCCTCGCACATCGCCATCGGCGTGCTGCTGGTGCTGGTGGCGTTCGGCATGCTCTGGCGCTCGCGCCTGGCCTGGGTGATGGCGTTCATGGTCACCTTGGCGATGGTGGCGCTGGAATTCTCACCCCTCACGCGCGCCTCCCGGCCGCTGGAGATCTTCAGCGTCCTGCAGGTGCTGCTGCTGCTGGCCGCGCGGCGCTCGTTCGTGCGCGCGAGCCTCGCCACCGCCACGCTGTTCGCGCTCACCGCCGTAATGCTGACACTCGGCTACGGCACATTCGGCGCGATGTTCCTCGGCAACGGATTCAACCCGCACATCAACTCGTATATCAACGCAGCCTATTTTTCCGTCGAGACGATGTCGACCGTCGGCTATGGCGACATCACGCCGGTAACGCGCGATGCGCGCTTGTTCACGATGTCGCTGATAGCGCTCGGACTGGGAGTGTTCGCCACGGCCCTACCGGCCATTGCCGCCCCGCTGATCGACAAACGGCTGATGAATTTTCTGCAACCGCGGAGGAAATCCAAGATGAAGCGCGTCGCGCATATCATCGTCGTGGGCGACGGCGCGCTCGCCCGGGACGCGGTCCGGGCGCTCGTGGCCCGCGGCCTGATTGTCACCCATATCGTCGCCGAGAAGCCGGCCACGGACGAGGAATTGACCGAGGACATCGTCGTCGGCGACGGCAGCGATACGAACGTGCTGAGCAGCGCCGGTGTCGAGACGGCGCGTGCCGTGCTCGCACTCAGCAAGGACGATTCGTACAATGCGTTCGTGGTGCTCGCCGCCAGGGAAATGAATGCCGAGCTGCGCACCGTCGCGGCCGTCAGCGATACCCGCAACACCGACCGAGTCGCGCGCACCCACCCCGACGTGCTCCTGACGCTGCCGCTGCTCGGCGGCGAGTTGCTGGCGATGGCCCTGAGCGGCGAGGAGATCCGCACCGACGCGCTGATCGCTCAGCTGCTGAAGCTCGGGTAGCCGCGCATCACAGAGCGCCGACCGCGTAAGCCAGGCGCAGCCGGTCGAGCGCCGCATCGAGCGTTGCATCGTCATAGTTGCGCTCGGCCTCGGTGCGCAGAGTCACGGCCTCGAGCACCTGCGTGTTCGAGGCCAGTCCCACCCCGTACATTTCGCGCGAGATGCGCAGGTTCTCGGCAGCCTGCGCCGTCGCGGCCCGCGACGCCGCGATCCGCGCGCGCGCGGCGGCGAGCTGCAGCCAAGCGGCCCGGACGGCGAGTTCGATCCGCGAGCGCACGTCGGCCAGACGCTGCCGCTCGGCACGGCTGCGCGCCCGAAGCGCGTCCGCCTTGTTCGCCGCCGCGCCGCCGTCGAACAGCTTCCAGGTGAATCCCACTCCAACCATCGAGAAATTCTGGTGATTGAGAATCTGGTTGTCGAAGTGCGTGTAGCCGCCGATCGCGGCGATATGCGGCAGGCGGCTCGCGTTGGCGACACGGGCGCGAGCCGCGAGCGCCGCGACCCGCGCGCCGAGCGCCTGCAGCTCCTGACGCGAGCGCAGCGCCCGCGCGAGCAGTGCCGCAAGCGGCAGACGATCGACGGTGAACACCGGCAGCCTCGGATCCAGGTGCGGCACCCGGTCTAGCGGCGCGCCAAGCAGGCGATCGTACGCGGCCTGGGCGAGTGCGAGCGTATTGCCCGCCGCGACTTGCTGCTCGCGTGCATTCGCCAGCGCTACGCGCGCGGCGAGCAGATCACTCTTGGCGACCACCTGCCGCTGGTACTTTGCCCGTACATCGCGCACGTGCGCCGCGAGACTGGCGACGCTCGACCGTGCCACACCGAGCGCACTTTGGGCGCGCAACACCGCCACATACGCTTCGGCGACCTCGAGCTTCACGTCGGCACTCACGGCGCGCTCCGTAGCCGACGCACCCTTCAGACCCGCGCGCGCCGCCTCGATGCCGTTGCGAATCGCCCCGCCGCTGTACAGCGGTACGCGCACCTGCACCGATGCACTGACGTACTGATCATGCTTGAAGATCGGTCCGGATCGGAAAGTCGACACCGGCGTCACCAGGTCCAGCTCCGGTGTCTGCCCCAAGCGGGTGTAGCTCGCCTGGCTCTCGATGCTCGGCCAGCGACCGTCGCGGGCGGCCCTCGCACTGGAGCGCGCCGCCTGCACGTCATCGGCAGCCGCCGCGAGCGACCGGTCGTGTGCCGCCGCCAGACGCCATGCCTGCTCGAGCGTCTGGGCGCGTGCCGCCACGGACAGAACTGCCGCGGCACCGAGCACCGCGGCGGCAAGACCGCCGCGCAGTGCCTTCATGACTGCGTGTCCTTCAGTGTGTGGATGCCGAGCGCCTTGAGTACGTAGCGCTCATAAACTGGCGTGATCGATCCGCTGCGCACCTTGCGCAGGAAGTATTTCTCGAAGGCGATCTTGCCCAAATGCACCCACTTGCCCACCTTTGTCCAGGTGACGTTGCGCGGCGGGATCTGCGGCAGCGCGACGAACGCCGCGCCCGTGTCACCGAAGTCCGCCAGGCACACCGCGTTCCAGGTGGCGCGCGCTTCGGCCGGCCGGCCGGCGAGCTCCGCGGCGATGTTGGCGCAGATCGCCGTGACCATCGACTCGATCATGTAGCCGGTCTTCGGCGCGCCGGTCGGCACCGGAGTCGGCTCCACGGGCGCAATGGCCACGCACACGCCGGCGGAGAATATATTGCGATATTTCGGCGAGCGCTGATTTTGGTCGATCAGCACGAAGCCGCGCGGGTTGCACAGACCCGGCACGGCCGCCACGGCCGCCACGCCCTTGAAGGCCGGCAACAGCATCGCGAAGCGAAAGGCGAGCTGATGCTCGTGCTTAACTTTTCCCTCCTCGTCATGCTCGAGCACGGTCATCGCACCGTCGCTGACCGGACTGACCTTGGCATTGGTGATCCACTTGATGTGACGCTGCCTGAGTTCCGCCTCCAACAGTCCCTTGCTGTCGCCGACGCCGCCGAGACCGAGGTGGCCGATGTAGGGCTCGCTGGTGACGAAGGTGATCGGCACTCGGTCACGGAGCTTGCGCCGCCGTAAATCGGCATCCACGATCATGACGAACTCGTAGGCTGGGCCGAAGCAGCTGGCACCGGGCAGCGCACCGATCACGATCGGTCCGGGCTGCTGCACGAACTGCTGATACTTCTCCCACGCGCGTACCGCGTGCGCCTGCGTGCACACCGACTCGGTGAACCCCTCCGGTCCCGAGCCGGGCACGTCCTCGAAGGCGAGCTGCGGACCGGTGGTGATGACCAAGTAGTCGTACGCGACGGTGTGCCCGTCGCTCAAGGTCACGACGTTGCGCTCCGCGTCGATCGCCGTTACCGGTTGCTCGAACCAGTCGATCCCATGAGCCGCGAGCGGTGCGCGCATGGCCACCCGCGTCCGCTCCCGATCGCGCCACCCCACCGCGATCCACGGATTCGACGGGGTGAACTCGAAGAACGGCGATGACCCGATGAGCGTGACACGGTGGGCCGCGCCGAGGCTTTTTTTCATCTGGTATGCGCACGGCACTCCGCCGAGGCCCGCGCCGATGATGACTACGTGTGCCATGACAGACCTCTGTGGAGAAACTCTCCGACGCGAGTGACTGACCACGCCGCCGCGAGGAGTCGCCCGTCACTCATGGGGCGCCCGCCGCGTTCGCGCGCGCCGCGCGCGCTTCTTTGCGCTTCAGATAGACGTAATAAAGAATGGGAATCACGACGAGTGTCAGCAGTGTCGAGACGAAGATGCCAAATAGCAGCGAGATCGCCAGTCCGTTGAAGATCGGGTCGGACAGGATGAAGAACGCACCGAGCATGGCGGCCACCGCCGTGAGCACGATCGGCTTGGCGCGAATCGCGCCGGCGCGCACCACCGCTTCCTCCAGGGGATAGCCCGCGCGCACCGCGCCGTCGATGAAATCGACCAGCAGAATAGAGTTGCGCACGATGATACCGGCCAGCGCGATCATCCCGATCATGGAGGTCGCCGTGAACTGATCGTGCAGCAGCGCATGCCCGGGCATCACCCCGATGATGGTGAGCGGAATCGGCGCCATGATGATGAACGGCACGATGTACGAGCCGAACTGCGCCACGATCAACAAGTAGATCAGCACCAGCCCAGCGGCATAGGCGATCCCCATGTCGCGGAAGGTCTCGTAGGTGACCTGCCATTCACCGCTCCACTTCACCGCGAAGCGGTTGGGATTGGCGGGTACGCTGATGAAACGCTGCTCGATGTTCTGACCGGCGACCTTCAGATGGCGCAGCTTCGCAGCGATATCGAACATGCCGTACAGGGGGCTGTCGAGCGGACCGGCCATATCTCCCATCACATAGGCCACCGGCAGGAGATCCTTCTGATAGATCGCCCCGTCCCACGTTTTCCTGCGGACCCGCACGAGCTCCGAGAGCGGCACAAGCGCTCCATCGGCGGCCCGGACCCTCAGGGCGAGCACCTCGCTGATCCTCGCCTGGTTGGCCGGTGAGAGTTCGAGCTTCACGGGAATCAAGTGCCGTTCCCGTCCGATGTGCACGTACGTGGCGTCATAACCCGAGAGCGCCATGGAGAGCGTCCGGGCGATCTGTGCCTGGGACACCCCGAGCAGCGCGGCCTTCTGCCGATCGACGGCGACGACCAGGCGCCGGGCTTTCGCGTCGACGGTGTCGTAGGTAT
>JAJZZR010000027.1 GCA_021797465.1 Pseudomonadota bacterium
GAGCTGGTCCACCGCTGCCCCCACCGGGAAGTACCGGGCCAGCGTCTGGTAAATCGACGGAATGTTCTGCTGAATCGTCAGTGGCGGCAGGTACTTCAGCGTGAAATCAGTGATCTCGAAGTCCTGCGTGCCGCTTGCCGACTGCACGTAGAGATACGCCGTGCCCGGATCGTAGCTATAGGCCATCGTGAACCTGGAGATCGTCAGCTGCACCCACTGCCCCAGCGGGACCGGGGTATTGTTCACGACCGTGAAATAACCCGGCGTCCCCGAGTTGCTCACCTGCAGGCTCATATTCAGCGAATCCGCCTGGGTCGCGCTCGGGCCGAGCCTGACCCACACGCTGATCTCATAATCCGACCCGGTGTACATGTAATTGCTGACGTTGATCTGCGGCCCATCCCAGTTCGCCGCGCGCTTCGTGATGAGCAGGGCGTTCGTGTCTCCGTCCGGTCCGTTCGAGATCGACACGTTCGTGAGCGTCGCGCTGCCGCTGCGGGTGGACCAACCATCCAGGCCTCCGTCCTCGAAGTTCGTTGTCAGGCCGGAATTGTTCTGGGTGCCGCCGCCCGGCGGCGCGGTCTCGGTAACGGTGACATCGGCAAGGTAAAACGACTGCGCCGTCGTCGGACCTACGAGCTGAGCGTAGAGCAGCATGCTCGTCTCGGTCGTACTGACCGTATAGGTACCGCCGATCTTCGCCCACGCGGCAGCCGTCACCGGGACCTTGTACTGGCCGACCGTGGTGTAGCACGTCCCGCCCGAGCACCCCGAGTCCTGGCTCTGCACGGTGAAATCGGCGTTGGTGGCAGTCTCTGCGCTCGTGAGCATCACGTACCCGGTGATGGAGTACGTCGCCCCTGGAGTCAGCCCGGAGAGCACCACTCCGGGGCCGCCAGCGCCGGAGCTGTTGGTCGTTGTCAGCAGACTGTGGTCGCCGCCATCGGGTTGGGCCGCTATGCTCGCCGCGGCCGTTGAAACGACAGGTGCCGACGCATTGTCGAACGACGCCCAACCGTCGGTCGTTCCATTGGCCCACGTGTATTGAACGACCTGTTGTGCGTAAGCAGGCTTGATTAAGCGCCCGCCAAAGACCAAGAATGCCGCGGCGGCAATTGCAAGCAAGATCGAGCGACCGGTCCGCTCGGACGAACTACGCGCATGGTAAGACATGACGTCCGCCCCCATTTGTCGTTGTTGCGCAGTGGCGCCCGTGTAAGCCGCTACTCGTGCGGTCACGGGTGGTAGCGGTATCACGCTAGCGCTGCGGCATCGAGTTGTCAAACGGGTGGCGCGTAACAACCGTATCGAAACTCCTGGATTCCGTTTTTGTTCAGTAGGTTGCGCGCCGGCGTTAACGCGACTTCCGTGGCCTCGGGGAACATGATAGCGCTATCGTTCCGTCTCGAAACTTGCGCATCGCGAGCCGAGAAAGCTGCGCGGATCTGCGCTCGGCCCAGCCAAACACCATGAACCGGCGGCTCGGTCCCGGCGCGGGCACACAGAGCAAACCTTGAAGCGCCGGCGAGGCCACGCGCACAAACCACAAGCGGCCAATACGCGTGCGTTACGGCATGGGAGTCGGAAAGGCCGCACCGACCGCGTCGGGCACGCGGCGCCTCGGGATCAGACAGGGCGCGAGCGGGCAATTCTCGCCAGCACCCGATGACGGCGCGCCCCTGCGGTGCTTACGCGGCATCCAGCCAGTCCGCCTCATTCATGTGACAGACGCGCTCTGCACGATAAGGTCGGTCCCCACTGCGTGCCCACGAGCGCGAACCGCACACGCCATGATCCATTCGCCATCGCTTCGGGAATTTCAGCGGGCGCCGCGCGCGACCGCCTGTGTTACGGAAACGCCCAGGTCGCACCACCATAATCAGGCGGGCATTCTCACCGCGAGCGGTAAAGCGCGCGTACTCGCCGCGGATCGCCCAATTGTCGATCTGCCATTGCACAGCGGCGCCGGCGGCAAACGTCGTCGCCGTCGTTCTGGCGGCGCCATTTGCGGTACGCAAGCCGCTCGTGAGAATTTCCGGGCAAAAAACGCCCGGCGGACACGCGGTGACCGCCACCGAAGCAGACAAGTCACCGCTGATACGGGCCACTCCCGCCTTGACGTAGAAATCGACGATGGGTACCGGCAGGTACAGAACGGCAAACGTCGCCTCGCCGTGCTGGGATATGCGCGCACGCGTGACCGAAAAAGACGCTGAAAGACTACTGCCATGTTCCCGGTAACGCTCTTGGACCGGACTGCTGCGCATGGGATCCATGACGAATCAAACCTTCGGCCTGACAGCCAACGCTCGGCGCGTATTCGAAATACTCGCGTTTTTTCAAAGTGTTGCGGATTTTCGCGGCTGCGATCGCCATGAACTGTGCCGCTGCCACTTAAGAATCTATTTGGAGTAAGTCGCCCGCGGAGGACCGACGCGCCTCCGGATACCGTCGCTGCGGGCGGCTTCGGTCCACGGCGACCAGGGGCGACATGGCCCGTTGACCGGCAATCGACGCAGCGCCGTCGCCCCGTGGGTCATGTTCCTCGATACAAGTCGAAATATGAGCAACCCGCGGCAAACTCCTGTAGCCTCACCACCGGCTCGTGACTTTTCGGCGTGTCTGCCACGGCCCTGGTGATCAACTTCGCGCCAGGTTGCCCTGACTCCATTCCAGCAAAGCTCGGCGAACCACCCAGAGGCGGGCGTAGCCGCCGTTTCGCATCAGGTTCTCGCGAGAATTGCAGTGACAAAACTATACGTTGGAAATCTTCCCTTTTCGGCGACCGACGAGAGCGTTCGTGCGTTGTTCTCGAACCACGGCACGGTCGAGAAAGTATCGCTGATCAATGATCGCGACACCGGCCGTCCGCGCGGATTCGGCTTCGTCGAAATGGCGAGTGCGGATGCCGCACGCGCCATGGCTGCGTTGAACGGCACGGATTTCGAGGGACGCACACTGCGGGTGAATGAAGCGCAGGAGCGCTCCGATGGCGGATTTCGCTCCGGCCCGCGAGGGCGCTGAGCTGAGGCTCGGCGGTCTGCGCAGCCACGCCGCGACCTCAGCGTGATCCTTGAGTCTCTATTCTCGGTCCACCCGGAACGCAGAGGGATTTGCGGCCCCAAGCCGTGCTGAGGTTTCCCCCGCGCACCGTGAGCGCGGTCACGGCAGGCACGGCGCAACACGTCTGCGGCGCCGCCAAGCCGGCGCAGACCTGCTCGGGGCATACCGCATGAGCGTACCCGGCCACCGCCCGGATTGCCACCGGCCGCCGGATACGTTGTCGGCAATCTGATGGCCGCCGCGCCCGACCAGCACCAGAACTTACGAATCGCTGTGTCTGCGCGCGCTTGCCCTCCTCCGATGTCCACAGCTTACGTTGCGCCAAGCTTGGGCGCTCGGCCGCCGCAGCATGCGGTCGCGGCGCCCGTAGATCCGCTGCGCAAGCGCGCCGCGGGGCTCCGCGCTCGTCGCTGCGAATTCAAGCGGCCCCCTTATCGCGTTGAGTCCGCCCTCCGCCGGCCGGTCGGCGTCGGAACTCTATGCGCGTACCACTGCCCAATCGAGGTTCGAAGGTCGACCGGCCATGAGCCGGCCAGGTTGAGCGTAGCCGCTTCGAGCAGGTTTCCCGTCACGCGCCAGCCTTCCCGACGACCGGCCGCAGTGCCGGGCATCGCGGCTCCGCCCCGGCGTCACACATCAGCTGCCGGATGGAGCCTGTGGACGGATGAAACTCAAATACGGGCGGGATTCCGCGAGGAGTTCCGGCGTGGCCGACGGCAATGGCCATGGCGTCGATCGGCCGCAACGCGGGCCTGTGCCGACACCAGCGGCGCCTTCGGCGGCTTCCTAGAAATACAACCGTAACGGGAACGGGGGTTCCATGCTGAGTGTCAATGAGTGCTTGAGTCGCGAAAAGTGTGCCATGGTCGGCCGATACGGCAACTCGGAAGACCTGAAAGGGTTGGCGCAGGTCTTCACGACCTTGGCACCGTTCGCGCTTCTGTGGTGGGCCGCCGTCCGACTGGCCGCCATCTCGCCCGGCCTGGCTATCCTCCCGTTGCCGTTCATCATCCTGTTACTGGTGCGCGCATTCGGCTTGATGCACGACTGCGGCCACGGCAGCCTGTTTCGCAGCCGTTCGCTCAATCGCGCATTTGGGTTCGTGCTCGGCGTCGTGTCCGGAATGCCTCAATACGTGTGGTCTCAGCATCACAACTACCACCATGCGCACAACGGCGATTGGGAGAAGTACCGCGGTCCGTACGCGACACTGTCGGTCGACGAATACGCGGCGCTGAACTCGGCGCAGCAGCGGGCATATCGCATCAAGTGCAGCGTGCTGGCCGCGCCGCTGGCGGGCTTCATATATCTGATCTTCAATCCGCGCTACACCTGGCTCAAAGGCAGCATCGGACTGGTGACTCACACGCTCAAGCGGAAACTGGCCGAGCCCGGCGTGCCGCTGCGGACGCATGCCGCGAGCTATCAGACCCGCTTCTGGAAGTCTTCCAGAGAGTACCGGCACATGCTATGGAACAACATCGCGCTGTTGAGCGCCTGGGTGGCGATGAGCGCCATGTGCGGGCCGGCGCGGTTCTTCACGATCTATGTACTCACCGTATCGATCGCGGGCGGCGCGGGCATCGTACTGTTCACGGTACAGCACAATTTCGCGCATTCGTATGCCAGCGACAGCGCCCGCTGGAACATTGACACCGCGGCAATCGAGGGCACGAGCTATCTGGTGCTGCCGCGCTGGCTGAACTGGTGCACCGTCGATATCGGCTACCACCACATCCACCATCTGTCGGCGAGCATACCGAATTACCGGCTGGCCGAGTGTCACAAGGAATATGAGCATCTGTTTTCGAGCGTCACGCGCTTGCGGTTGAGCGAGGTCCTCGGCGCCTTGAAATGCATTCTGTGGGACCGGCATGCGCAGCGGATCATATCGATCAACGAGTACCAGCGCGTGCCCGCAGCCCCCGCAGAGGTGAGCGCGATCGCGCCGGAGTGAACCCCGCGCATTCGCCCTGCGCGCCGGGACTCGGCCACTCACAACTGAAATCGGCGAAATTCGGGCGCCGCGCTCACGTGCGCCGATCTGCGCGGGAGACGGGCACCCGATACATTGCGGGGCGCCCGGCTGTTATGCCGAATTCATTGCGCACAATCGCTCCCTCCGCTAGACTGCGCGGCTCGCTGCGGACCGCGCCCGCGCGGCGCTCCGGCCCGCACGCAGCCTGAGCCCGCCTGCCACCGGACATGCCGGGCTCGGGATATCGCGATGGTCGTGCCTTGTGTGCCCAGGCTGTCGCCCCCGGATCCTGTATCGACGCTTCGCCGCTCGAGGCGCGCTTGAATTCAGGGCCGCACCACTCAAATGGACGGATATGCTCTCAACGTTCAACGTCACGATGCAATTCGGGGCCAAGCCGCTTTTCGAGCAGGTCACCGCCAAGTTCTCCGATGGCAATCGCTACGGCCTGATCGGAGCCAATGGCAGCGGCAAATCGACTCTCATGAAGATCCTGAGCGGTGAGCTCGAACAAAGTGCCGGCGACGTAGTGCTCCAGCCCGGAAGACGCCTCGGAACCCTCAAACAGAATCAGTTCGCCTACGAGAGCGAGCGTGTGCTCGATGTGGTCATGCAGGGCCACATCGAGATGTGGCGCGCCATGCAGGAGCGGGATCGCATCTATGCCGACCCGAGCGCCACCGACGCGGATTACATGAAAGCGGCCGACCTGGAAGTGAAATTCGGCGAGTATGGAGGTTACGACGCCGAGGCGCGCGCCAGTCGCATCCTGAGCGACATAGGCATCGGCGAATCCCTCCACGAGCGATCGATGCGCGAGGTCGCGCCTGGATTGAAGCTGCGGGTACTTCTGGCGCAAGCCCTGTTCTCCAAACCCGACGTGCTGCTGCTCGATGAGCCGACGAACAATCTCGACATCCACTCGATCCGCTGGCTAGAAGGTGTACTCAACGGCTATGACGCCACGATGGTCATCATCAGCCACGACCGGCGGTTCTTGAACCAGGTGTGCACCCATATCGCGGACCTCGATTACCAGCAACTGAAGGTCTATCCGGGCAGTTACGACGACTTCATGCTTGCGTCGCTGCAGGCGCGGCAGCGCGTGGAGTCGGCGAATGCCAAGGCCCAGGAGCGCATCTCGGATCTGCAGGAATTCGTACGGCGCTTTTCCGCCAATGCATCCAAGGCGCGCCAGGCAACCTCGCGCCGCAAGGAGCTCGAGAAGATCAAGCTGGAGGAAATTCGACCTTCCTCCCGGCAGAACCCCTACATCCGCTTTGAGCAGCGCAAGAAGCTGTACAATTCCGCGCTCTCCGTGCAGGCCCTGACGTTCCGATATCCGGGCTCCGGCGTCGACGTTCTGAAGAAAATCAGCTTCAACATTCGCGCCGGCGAGCGGGTCGCCATCATCGGCGCGAACGGAGTGGGCAAGACGACCTTGATGCGCTGCCTGGTCAGAGAGCTGGAACCGTCGGCGGGCGAAATCACTTGGGTGGAGAACGCCGAACCCGGTTACATGCCGCAGGATCCGCAAGCCGACTTCGCGGAGAAGGTGGACCTGTTCACGTGGATGTCCGAGTGGACGGGCAAGGCGGACGACGACTTGATCGTACGCGCCACGCTCGGCCGGCTGTTGTTTTCCGGCGACGAGGTGAAGAAGTCCGTCCAGGTCCTATCAGGCGGCGAGAAGGGCCGCATGATCTACGGCAAGCTGATGCTGAGCAAACCGAACGTCATGGTCATGGATGAGCCTACGAACCACATGGACATGGAGACCATAGAGTCTCTGCAGACTGCGCTCGAGTTGTATCCGGGAACGCTGCTCTTCGCCTCTCACGACCGGGAATTCATCAGCGGCCTTGCGACACGAATCATCGAAATAAGACACGACGGAACCATCGAGGACTTCAGCGGGACGTTCGACGAGTACTTGGCGGCTCATCCGCTGATCGCGTAAGCATGGGACCGTAGGATTCTCAGCCCGTGAGCCCGGCACACGAGCTGCGGGACCTGCGCGCCAAAATCGCCGTCGGCTCGCCGGAGTGAGCAGGCCGAGATCAGCAACCTAGGCAAGATCCGCCCAGTGGGAAGCGGTGTTTCCGAGATGAAGGCGGGACTCGGCCCAGGTTACAGGGTCTACTTCACTGTACGCGGTCGAGAAGTCCTCATCCTGTTCGCTGGAGGAGACAAATCGACTCAACGGGCCGACATCCGAGAAGCACATGCGCTCGCCAAAGCGGTCTGATTATGAGCAGGCATCCCTCCAAACACGACAAGCTGAGTACATTCGATATCGCCACAGTTCTTGATAGCGATGAAGCTATTGCGGAGTATCTTTCTCAGGTCATCGAAGATGGTGCCGGCGAGGAATTCATCCGCGCGCCGGGCCACATCGCCAAAGCCCGCGGCTTGACGGAAATTGCAGAGAAGAGCGGGATAGGCCACGAAGCCTCTACAAAGCACTGCGTCCTGATGCCTCTCCTCGATTCGACACAATCCGCCGGGTTTGCTTGGCGCTTGGGGTGAAACTGCGGGCCGTAACTACCTAATCTCGGAAGCACACAGCGAGGATTGGCTTCAGACGTCAGCAGCGCGCGGACAGTTCTGCTGTCGCCCACCAGCGCTCACAATCGACCTAAACTGAAGTTGACTCCCGGCGAAGCGAAGTTTTCCGGCGCGCTCAGCGACATGCGTGAGAGTGCGCTGCGCCGTGTCTGTCACGCGGTGATCTGCTCGATCAACTCCAGGGCTCGGCGCTGTTTGGCGGTGGGCGTGGTGGTGAGATCGAAAGTGCCGAAGCGCTCGACAGAGCCAGGAGCGCGGCAAGTATTGCGCACGATGCTCGAGAGGTCCTCGAGCGGGGTGCGCAAGCTATGTGCCGCAGTGCCGTCAGGCGGAGTGCACGTGAGGGCCTTCTGAAGCGCCTCCTCGGAGCGCTCGGCGGGAGCCACCGGGTCGCGATGGGCTTTTGCCGCCTGACCCTCATCGGCCCGAGAATGATCCAGTACCCGGTGCTTCTGGGCGGCGACACGATTCAACTGCTCGCCTATCCGGTCGAATCCGCGATCGCGGAGAAGCTCCAAGCCATGGTGGCACTCGGCGGTGCCAATAGCCGGATGAAGGATTTCTACGACCTGTGGATTTTCGCCAAGCATCTCGACTTCAACGCGGACACGCCACTCAAGGCATCGACGCGACATTCAACAAGCGGGACACCCCCGTGCCCCTCGTATTGCCTCACGTAATTTTGTTACCGCTTGCCTCGCAAGCCATGTTACCGCTGCGCTCTCCCGGTCTCGTTCCGGAGATCGCCCGCTTTCCAGCTGCTGCGGTCGTGTGGAAACTCGTCCGGATAGCTGTCGGCTGCCCTGCCCAAGCCGTGTCCGTTATCGTGGTGCCCACGGACACATCCTCGGATCATGCAGGTCTCCATGGTACAGCTCATGCTGTAGGTAGCATTTTACGTGAGGCAACGACCCCAGCTGGTAACATTTTTAATGAGGCAATGCGAGGG
>JAJZZR010000151.1 GCA_021797465.1 Pseudomonadota bacterium
GGCCACCTCCTCACGCAGACGGCGGTTGGTGGTGGCGATGACGCGCACTTGCAGACTGATGGTCTCGCGGCCACCGATACGCTCGACTTCGCGCTCCTGCAGCACGCGCAGGAGCTTCGCCTGCAGGCCGAGCGGCATCTCGGTGACCTCATCGAGCAGCAGCGTGCCGCCCTGCGCCTGCTCGAACTTGCCCGGATGCGCCGCGTGCGCCCCGGTGAAACTACCCCGCTCGTAGCCGAACAGCATCGCCTCGAGCATGGTCTCGGGTATGGCCGCGCAATTGACCGCGACGAACGGCCCCGCGGCGCGCAGCGAGCGGCGGTGGATATAACGGGCGAGCACCTCCTTGCCGGTGCCCGATTCGCCCCAGATGAGCACCGTGCAGTCGGTCGCGGCCACACGGCGGGCGATACCGAGCAGGCGTTGGGAATCCGCGGCCCGGGCGACGGGCTCGGGAACGTCGCCGACGGCGCAATGAATGACCGACTGTGGTTCGTGACTCTCTGACATCGATTTCCCCAAGTGCAGGGACGCTTCGTCAGGGAGGAATGCAAATGGCGTGCCGGAGCAGATCGGCGGCCAAAGCGTGACCCGGGTCACGCTCGCGGCGCAGCGGCGCGCCGTCGGCGTCAAACTTCCGTCACGCCTCGGTCATGGCGTCGATGAGATCGAGTTTGCGCAGGCGTTCCACCAACGTCGTGCGACGCAGGTTCAGCAGTCGCGCGGCCTGCGCCACGGTGCCGTTGGCGCGCTCGAGCGCCTGACTCACCAGCGCGCGCTCGATATTGAGGAGATGCTCGCGAAGATCGATTCCCTGGTCGGGCAGCGCGCACGGATGCGGCACTCCGGGCGCAACCGTCTCGCCCGCGATGATTGCGAGCACCGCAGTCTCGCTGAGCGGAGCCGGCTCGGCTGCGACCGGCAAGTCCGGTTGCCCCTCGAAGACCCAATCGGCCGGCGGCTGGTACCTCGGCGGTAGATCCGCGACGTCGACGCAGCGGCCGGCGCACACGATCGACAGTCGCTCGATGAGATTCGACAGCTCGCGCACGTTGCCGCTCCACTGATACTCGGCGAGCGCGGCCAGCGCGCGCGCCGAGAACCGCAGGTCGCCCCGTCCCTCGGCAACGTTCCGCGCGGTGAACTCACGCACCAACGCCGGCAGATCCTCGCGCCGCTCACGCAGCGCGGGCATCTCGATCGGAAAGACGTTCAGGCGGTGGAAGAGGTCCTCGCGAAACCTGCCGCAACGGATCGCCTCGTCCAGATTGCGGTGGGTCGCCGCCACGATCCGCACGTTGCAGCGCATCGGCGCGTGATTGCCGACACGCTCGAAGACTCGCTCCTGCAGCACGCGCAGCAATTTGACCTGCATGGGCGGACTCATGTCGCCGATCTCATCGAGAAACAGCGTGCCCCCCTCGGCGATCTCGAAGCGGCCCTTGCGGGTGGCGATCGCACCGGTGAACGCGCCCTTCTCGTGGCCGAACAATTCCGATTCCAGCAGCTCCGCCGGTATCGCCCCGCAGTTCACCGCGACGAACGGCCGGTTGCGGCGGGGGCTGAGTTCGTGAATGGCGCGGGCGGCGACCTCTTTGCCGGTTCCGGACTCTCCGAGGATCAGCACTGTCGAGTCATGGACTGCGACCTGACGGATCAACCCGATCACGGTAGCGATCGCCGTCGACGTTCCTGTCGGCATGCATCCCGGTCGCGGCTCCGCGGAAGCGCGCGCCGCAAATCCCTCGCTGATGATTGCGGTCTCTGCGGCGCATTCGCTGGCAAACATCGGGGTGCTCACTTTTTTATTACTCGCTCTTCTTTTTGGGGGCCGTCGGACAAGGTCGTACGCCGTGTGCGTGGTCCCGATGGCCGGTACTTTGACTTATTTGCCGGCGTGTTTTCTGTGATGCAGCTCAGGATTGTTTGCATATGGCGACACACGCTTCTGCGCCGCGGTGAAGCCATCACGCGCCGCCGCCGGCGCCGGAACTCCGACGCCGGTCCGCCGATGTGACGCAGCTCACATCGCGCGCGAAATATAAATGCTCGTAAATTCATGTTGTTATGCGGCACCGCCTGGCCGTGGCACAGGCATTGCAGCCGCCCGCCGGCACAGTTGAACGATCGACAGGAGTTGCAACATCCATGGCTAACGCACCCGCAGCCGCCACGAACGAACCCGGCACGGCGCCCGAGAAAAAACCCGCGATGCCGCTGTGGCTGATCATCACGATCGCCGTCGTGGTCCTCGGGGCCGGCGCCGGCGGCTTCCTGCTGCTGCATGGCCGCGCAGCCGGCGGCGCGCACGGGGCCCATAAGGCGCCCGCCGGTCCGCCGCACTACCTCGCGCTGAAGCCCTTCGTGGTGAATTTCCAGTCCGGCCAGGCGGTGCGCTATCTGCAGGTATCCCTGCAGGTGATGTCGCGCGACCCTGCGACCATCACACTGCTGAAGCAGAACGACCCGGTGGTGCGCAACGACCTGCTGCTGCTGCTCAGCAATCAGCGCTACGCGACGCTCGACACCGAAGCCGGCAAACAGCGGCTGCGTGCGGCCGTGCTCGCCGACGTGCGCAAAGTGGTGAGCGCGGCCGGCGGACACCCCAGCCACGTCGATGCCATCTATTTCACCAGCTTCGTGATGCAGTAACCGCGGCGCCACGTCTTCGCATGAGCAACGAAAAGATACTCGATCAGGCCGAAATCGACGCCCTGCTGCACGGCGTCGACACCGGCGCGGTCAATACCGACCCGCCGCCGGATCCCGGGGAAGTCATCGCCTACGATTTCGCCAATCAGATGCGCATCGTGCGCGGGCGGATGCCCACGCTCGAGATGATCAACGAGCGCTTTGCGCGCCTGTACCGCGTGAGTCTCTACAATCTACTGCGCCGCGCCCCCGAAGTCGGGATCGGACCGGTTCAGATCAAGAAATTCAGCGAATTCATCCATACCTTGCACGTGCCGACCAGCCTCAATCTGGTGCGCCTCAATCCACTGCGCGGCACGGCGCTGGTCGTCCTCGATTCGAGGCTCGTCTTCGCCGTCGTGGACAATTTCTTCGGCGGCAACGGCCGGCACGCCAAGATCGAGGGGCGCGAATTCACCGCCACCGAGCAGCGCATCATCCAGCTGGCGCTGCGCAGCGTTTTCGCCGATCTGCACGCAGCCTGGTCGCATATCGCCGAGATCCAGGCGGAATACCTGCAATCGGAAATCAACCCGCAGTTCGCCAACATCGTATCGCCCTCGGAAATCGTCGTGGTGAGCTCGTTTCACATCGAGCTCGACGGACACGGCGGCACCCTGTACATCACCATGCCGTACGCGATGATCGAGCCGCTGCGCGAGATACTCGATTCCGGCGTGGCAAGCGACCGGATGGACCGGGACGAGCGATGGATGCAGTCGCTGCGCGACGAGCTCGAGGACGCGGAGCTCGCCATAACCACGCTCGTCGGCCGCACGTCGATATCGCTCGCCGAGCTTCTCAACCTCAAGCCCGGCGACATCCTGCCCTGCGATTTCTCCGGTCAGGTCACCCTGATCGCCGAGGACATGCCGGTGTTCCGCGGCACACTCGGCACCTCGCGCGGAAATCAGGCGGTGAGGATCGAGGAACGCATACGCCGCAACCGAGTCACCGCCGAATTATCTTCGGCCAACAGCCAGTGAGCTCCGTCATGAACGCCAATGTCCAACCGCAAGCCGCCGAGCCTGCCGAATTCCACCCGCTCACCGACGAGGGCGCGGGCAAGGGAAGCGGCGAGGTCAACCTCGAGGTCATCCTCGACGTACCGGTCACGCTGTCGATGGAGGTCGGTCGCACTCGCATCCCGATCCGCAGCTTCCTGCAGCTCAATCAGGGTTCCGTCGTCGAGTTGGACCGCACCGCCGGCGAACCGCTCGATGTCTACGTCAATGGAACACTAGTCGCGCACGGCGAGGTCGTCGTCGTGAATGAGAGATTCGGTATCCGTCTGACCGACGTCATCAGTCCGGCCGAGCGGCTGCGCAAGCTCAAATGACCCATCTGTTCGCCGCCCCCGCTGCCGGAACGACTTCACCAGCGATCGGCGCCGGCGGACTCGTGTCCGTCACGCTCGCGCTGCTCGTCGTTCTGCTGGCCATCTTCGCGCTTGCGTGGCTCGCACGCCGCTTGCGGACGTTCGGGGTCCGCACCCCGGGAGCGCTCGAGATCCTCGCCAGCATGCCGCTTGGCGCCAAGGAGCGCGCCGTACTCGTCAAGGTGGGCGACGCACAGATCCTGCTCGGTGTCGCGCCTGGACGGATCAACACCCTGCATGTCCTGGAGCGTCCCGTGACCCTCGACAGGCCGACCGCGGACGCCGACGGCCCGGCGCGGCAGTCGTTCGCCGCGCTGCTGAAGCGGAGCCTCGGTAAGTGAGCCTCCTGCGCAAGAGCTGGCCCCTGCTGCTGCTGGCGCTGCTACCGGTTGCCGCCTGTGCCGCACCCGGCATTCCCGCCTTCAGCGTCCAGACTCACGGCGGCACCCAGACGTACACGTTGACGATGCAGGTCTTGGCGCTGATGACGGCGCTCACCCTGCTGCCGGCCATCCTTCTGATGATGACCTCGTTCACACGCATCGTGATCGTCCTCGGGATCCTGCGCCAAGCGCTCGGCGCCGGCCAGACGCCGCCCAACCAGGTGCTGCTCGGCCTCGCGCTGTTTCTCACCCTGTTCGTGATGTCGCCGGTGATTCGCCAGATCGACCGGGTCGCGTATCAGCCCTACGCGGCCGGCACCCTCAGCGCGACCGCGGCACTCGATCGGGCCGAGGTGCCGGTCAAGGAGTTCATGCTGCACCAGACGCGTGAAAGCGACATCGCCGTATTCACGCACATCGCCGGCAGCAAGGGCTACGCCGCCCCGCTCGATGTGCCGCTTTCCATCCTCGTGCCCGCATTCATCACCAGCGAGCTGAAGACCGCGTTTCTGATCGGCTTCCTGCTGTTCATACCGTTCGTCATCATCGATCTGGTCGTGGCCAGCGTGTTGATGTCGTTGGGCATGATGATGGTCTCGCCGGTGATGATCTCCCTGCCTTTCAAGCTGATGCTGTTCGTGCTGGTAAACGGCTGGACGTTAGTCATGGGCTCGCTCGCCGCGAGCTTCTATCATTAAGGGAGCGGCGCGCGTGGATTCTGCAACTGTCATGTCCCTGGGTACCGGCGCGCTCGAGGTGACCTTGGCGCTGTCCGCGCCGCTGCTGCTGGCGGCGCTGATCACCGGCGTCGTGGTCGGGGCCTTCCAGGCGGCCACCCAGATCAACGAAATGACCCTGTCGTTCATTCCGAAGCTGCTGGTGATGGCGCTGGTGATGGCGCTGGCGGGCCCGTGGATGCTGCATACGCTGGTCGACTATACCCGCGAGCTCATCTTGAGCATTCCGCAGCTGGTCAACTGACGGCACCGAAGCGCATGCCCGTCATCACCTCCGCTACGATCGACCAGGCCATCGCGAGCCGCTTCTGGCCGTTCGTGCGTATCGGCTCGTGCCTGATGGTGGCGCCGGTGTTCGGCGCGGTGACGGTGCCGACGCAGGCGCGCATCGTGCTGGCCGGCGCGATCGCCCTGCTGGTCGCGCCGCTGATCGCCGTGCCGGCGAAAATCGCGCTGTTTTCCGCCCCCGGCGTGCTGATCACGGCGCAGCAGATCATCATCGGCGTGGCGCTCGGTTTTTCCCTGCAGCTGGTCTTCGAGGCGGTGTCGCTCGGCGGGCAGATTGTCGCGAACAGCATGGGATTGTCGCTGTCGTACAACCTCGATCCTTTGAGCGGCGAGAGCACTCCGGCGCTGGGTCAGCTCTACACGCTGCTCGTGACGCTGATCTTCCTGCTGCTCAACGGCCACATCGCGCTCATCCGCATCCTCGTCGCGGGCTTCCGCACGCTGCCGGTGGGCACCGCCGGCCTCGGCCCGCATGCTTTGTGGGCGGTGGTCGAGTTCGGCTCGACGCTTTTTTACGGCGCGCTCGCGGTCGCGCTGCCCGCCATCACCGCGCTGATGGTCGCGAATCTCGCCTTCGGAGTGGTCAGCCGCGCCGCGCCCACACTCAATCTGTTCGCGACCGGCCTACCCGTCGTGCTCGTGTTCGGCCTACTGGTGATTCTCGTGAGCCTGCCGGTGGTTCAATCCGGGTTCGAGCGGCTGCTCGGCGCCGCGTTCATGTTCATGCAGCGTCTGAGCGGGGCCTGAGCGATGGCTGAGAACGATCAGGACCGCACCGAACAACCGACCGGGAAGCGTCTGGAGGAGGCCCGCAAGGAGGGCCAACTCCCCCGCTCGGCGGATCTGAGCAGCGCCGCGGTGCTGCTGGTCGCCGGCGCCGGGCTGCGCATGTTCGGCTCCGGCGTCGGTAGTGCGCTCATGGCGCTGATGAGCGCGGGATTATCGCTGCCGGCGGCCGCGGATTTCGCGCCGCAACGCGCCGTGGCAACCGCCGGCGACGAGGGTCTGCACGCGTTGGTCGCCTGCGCGCCGATACTCGGCCTGACCGTGGTCGCGGCGTTCGCCGCACCGCTGGCCCTCGGGGGCTGGAACTTCACCTTCCAGTCGCTGGCGCCGGACTTCACTCGCCTCGATCCCTTCGCCGGATTCGCCCGGGTGTTTTCCCCGCGGGGCGCGGTCGAGCTCGGCAAGGCGCTCGCGAAATTCCTGGTGGTGGCCGGCACCGCCTTGCTGGCGCTGCACATCGAGGCCGCTCGCATGCTGGCGCTCGGCCGCGAGTCGCTCGTGCCCGCGCTCATCGCGGCGGTCCGCCTGGTAGCGGATGCGCTGATGATCATGGCGAGCTCACTCGGGCTGCTGGCGGCGGTCGACGTGCCGTGGCAGCTGTGGCAGCACCACCGCAAGCTGCGCATGACACGCGAGGAGGTGCGTGACGAGACCAAGGAATCCGAGGGCTCGCCCGAAACCAAAGGACGCATGCGGCGCGCACAACGCGACCTGGTCCGCCGGCGCATGCTGCACGACGTTCCCAAAGCCAACGTGATCGTCACCAACCCGACACACTTCGCCGTCGCGCTGCGCTACGAGGAAAACCGTATGCGCGCCCCGCGGGTCGTCGCCAAGGGAGCCGACCTCATCGCGGCCCGCATCCGCGAGCTCGCCACCGAGCATTCGGTGCCGGTGGTCGAGGCGCCGCCGCTGGCGCGCGCCCTGTATCACAACGTGGAAATCGGCGGCGAGATTCCCGCGGCGCTGTACGTCGCGGTCGCGCAGGTACTGACCTACATCTACCGGCTCAAGGCGTCCCGCTCGAGCGGCGCCGTGCCACCGCAGCCGCCGGTAATCGATCCGTTAATCGAGAAACTCCGACACTGATCCATGAGCACGGCGACGAACACAGCGACCGCCCCGACAGCCTGGCCTCGGACCCTGCGTAGCATGCTGCACGTCGGTATCGGCGTGCCGCTCGGCGTGCTGTGCGTCCTCGCCATGATCATCGTGCCGTTGCCGCCGGTGGCGCTCGACATCCTGTTCACGTTCAACATCGCGCTGTCGATCGTTATCGTGATGAGCGTCTTCTACGTCTCCCGGCCGGTCGAGTTCGGCGTGTTTCCAACCGCATTGCTGCTGGCCACGCTGCTGCGTCTGGCGCTGAACGTCGCCTCAGCCCGTGTCGTGCTGCTGCACGGCTACACCGGGCCCGGCGCCGCGGGCCACGTCATCGAATCTTTCGGCGAGTTCGTGGTGGGCGGAAACTTCGCCGTCGGCGTCGTGGTATTCGTCATCCTGACGATCATAAACTTCATGGTCATCACCAAGGGCGCCGGCCGCGTCTCCGAGGTGAGCGCCCGCTTCACCCTGGATGCGATGCCGGGCAAGCAGATGGCTATCGACGCCGATCTCGCCGCCGGTCTGATCACCCAGGACGAAGCGCGCACGCGGCGCACCGACATACGCGCCGAGGCGGACTTCTACGGCGCCATGGACGGCGCCAGCAAGTTCGTCCGCGGCGACGCGATCGCCGGCATCCTGATTCTGCTGATCAACATCATCGGCGGCCTGGCGATCGGCATCCTCAGTCACGGCATGGCGCTCACCGCCGCTCTGCACACCTACACGCTGCTCACCATCGGCGACGGTCTGGTCGCACAGATTCCCTCGCTGTTGCTCTCGACCGCCGTCGCGGTAATCGTCACCCGCATGTCGCGGCCGCAAGACGTGGGCGGAGAGCTCGGCAAGCAGCTGTTCGGCAATCCGCGCACGCTCGCGGTCGCCGGCGGCCTGCTCGGCGCCCTGGGACTGATTCCCGGGATGCCGAGCGTCGCGTTTCTGCTCATGGCGGGCGTGTGCGGCGGCGGCGCCTACCTCACCCGCAAGCGGATCGCTCGTGCGGCGGCCGCGCCGCCGGCGCCAAAGCCCTCCGCGGCTCAGGAGTCGCGCGATCTGTCCTGGGAGGATGTCAAACCGGTCGATCCGGTCGGTCTCGAAGTCGGCTATCGCCTGGTCTCCCTGGTGGACAGCAAGGGCCAGGGCGCGGATCTGCTGGCCCGGGTGCGCGGCGTACGCCGCAAGATCTCTC
>JAJZZR010000356.1 GCA_021797465.1 Pseudomonadota bacterium
CCGTTCCAGTGGCGGCTGAAAGCGGCGCGAAGGGACAGGTCGACCCCCTTGAGCGTCGCCGAGCCATAGCCGAAATAGATCACATTTGGGTTCTGGGCCGTCGAGTACGTGAGCGTCTCGTCGCTCATCAGTGAATGGAAATAGTCTATGGAAACATAGACATCCCGTATCGCACCCAGACGCGGCGCGGCGTAGCGCGCGCCCACGTCGTATTCCTCGGCACGCGCGGGTCTCAGTGACGCCAGATTGAGCGGATATTGGTCGAGGTTACCGGAATTCGGGTTGTGACGGGTGATCGAGAAATTGGCAAAGAGATTCAGCTCACGGACGAGCGCGTAATTGACGCCGAGCGAGGGTTCTAGGCGGAGGAAATCCGTCGATTCATCCGGACTCGTGTCGTAGCCGCTGAATGTGAAGGTCTTGCCGTTGACGCTGATCGTGCCGCCGTTGCCGAAACTCGGACCAGGCTGGCCGTATGCGCAGCTGCCGTCGGTGATGTGGTACTCGAGGCACACCTGCGTCGGGCTCATGTTAGAAAAATCGGTGATGAACTGGACGATGCGAATCCCAGGAACGATTTTCAAGCGCGGCAACGGCCGGAAGTCATCCTGCAGGAACGCGGTCCAATAGACGCTGGTCGTCGTGTTGAAGTATGTCTGCTCGGGGCGAGCCAGCGAGCTGCCGTCAAAAGTGGAATAGCCCTGGTAATCGCTCTTTGCGCGGGCCGCGATGAGATAGCCGCCGAAACTCAAGGAGTCCACGCGGTCGAACCGCTCATCGAACGCGAGGCGGTCGCCGAAAGTCTTGGAGCGCTCGATGTAGTGCTCGTAATTGGTCGGGTTGCCGTACTGGGCATACAAGGGATTGGCCGGAAGCAGATAGTTGTTCGCCCGCAAGTGGCGCACCTTGCCGATGCGGATCCAGATCATATTCGACATTTTCATGTCCCGGGATAATCTAAGGTGCCAGTGGGACCAGAGTAGCCAGTTGTTGATCAGAATGGTCTTGTGCCACACCGTGCGCGGCAGCGTCGCATAGAAGCCGCTCGTCCGCTGAGCGTAGGGTGTGCCGATGCCCAAGCCCCCGGAGTCGACCAGCGGAACGGGGGTGAGGGGAATCATGTTCGGGCGCCATTCATGGTTGCGCTGGTAGTAGGCGCCGAAGCTGAGGGAGCCGGCGTCGAGAGGTTTGCGCGTCTTGATGTAAGCCTCCTCGGTGTCCGCGGGAAGACTGTCCGGCGTGGTGCGGATGGACTTGCTGCGCCCCGATGCGATACCGAATACGGTCGACCAGCCGTCAATTGCGCCGGTGTTGTAAACGGCGGATGAGTCGAGTGTCTCGGAGCTGCCGCCGGCCAGCATCACCTTGCCACCGGCATGCGGCGCGGGCTGCACTGGGATGAAGTCGATGGTTCCGCCGAGACTGTCGTACCACCGTTCGCGAGGATTGCCCGGGCCAACGATGACGTTCTCCCCGGACATGAGCACTCCCAGCGGGATCTCGACGGAATGCCAGCCAGTGCCTTGGCTCAGGCTGTTTAGCGGAACGCCGTCGAACTCGGCGGTGATGGCGTTCGTTTCCAGGTCGCCGGGAATGCTGTTGTAGCCGACCTTGATGCCACGAATGGAGATCTGCTGACGTCCGGTGGCGCTGAAATTGTCTGTTCCAGAGACGTATACGTTCGGCAGGGCGGTGAGTGCCTGGGTCCCGCCGGCGTCGGGTCCAAAGAGGGAAATCATTGAGCGTGTGACGGATTCGGCGGGTTGTGACGCGTTCCGTAGCTGTTTTGGCGTGAGAACCTGACTGGTGAAGTCCCGGTACTCCTCAATGGTGACGGACCTGAGCACCGAGGAGGTGTCGGCAACGGGTTTCGGGAGCGGCAGAGCGGCGGCTGTCGGCGCGGGCGCCAGAGGCGTGGCATTCGGGGCCGCATGAGCCGGGAAGGCGCCGGTCAACAGCGCCGGACAGACAATCAGTTGTATGGCGGCTCGGATACGGGGATTCATGTGAGACCTTTCTTTGTCGCGTGGCGGAGCGAAGCCTCGCAAACGTAATTGCGGTGGGTGACGCCCCGGTTTCCGTAGGGTTGCGGCCGTGTGACAGCGTGCGGCGGAGAAGTAGAAATGTGCGGGAAGACATTGATTTACAATGCTGTTTTGTTGCCGGCGCGGGAATGCTGAAAGTTGCCATCGCGGATTGACAGGGGGGCGGGGCGAGCGATGGCCATCGGCAGGTGTGGCGAATGGCGTCATCGTGGGAGGAAGGTGCGGCGCCCGCGGGAGGACGGCTCGGTGCTGGAGCGCGCATGCCGAGAGCCACATACGCAATCACCACGAAGTGGCTGCGCTGTCGCGCGATTGGTGGCCGTGCGGCAATCGGATATATCTGTAACATGGAAGTAGATGGTCCGGATGCGCCGAAGGTACGCGGGGGTCCGAAGCGCGGAGGCGTGGAGCCTCGAAAAGACGGCAAGCTCGGGCGGACCGCACCGAAGTTCACGGTTCCGCCGTGGTACTGGCTCGTGCTCGCCGGTTTGATGTTTGCGATGGAGTTCTACCTTTCCCCGTCGCGGGTCGTAACCATTCCATACAGCGAATTCAAGACATTGCTTGCCGCAGGGAAGGTACGTGAGGCCAAAGTCGGTCGCAGCACGATAGACGCGCGGATTGACATCGATGGAGCGAAAAGCGTGCTTGCGCCAGCCGATTACAGCCGGTTGATGGCGCAGCGGTCAGCGGCGAAATCGGACGTCCGTGAGATCGAGACCGTGCGTGTCGATGATCCACAGCTCAGCGCGCAGCTTCAGGCGGCGCACGTCCGCTATTCGGGAGTTGCGGAGAATATCTGGTTACGCAGTCTACTGGGCTGGATCGTGCCGATCGGGGCGCTCGTGTTCGTGTGGATATGGCTGATGCGCCGCGGCCCAGGCGCGAATCTGACCATGGGCATCGGCCAGAGCAAGGCGAAGGTCTATGTCGAGTCAAAGACCGGCGTGCGCTTTGCGGATGTCGCCGGGATCGATGAGGCGAAGCAGGAGCTGGAGGAGGTGGTGCAATTCCTGCGCACGCCTGAGCGCTTTCGCGGCCTGGGCGGCAAGATCCCCAAGGGTGTGCTGATCGTGGGTGCACCGGGTACGGGCAAGACACTGCTGGCAAAGGCGGTGGCGGGGGAGGCCGGTGTACCGTTCCTGTCCATCAGTGGCTCGGAATTCGTCGAGATGTTCGTGGGCGTCGGTGCGGCGCGGGTTCGTGATCTGTTCGCACAGGCGCAGCAGCGGGCGCCATGCATCATTTTCATCGATGAGCTGGACGCGCTTGGCAAGGCCCGGGGAGTCGGTGGCATAACCGGCAACGACGAGCGGGAGCAGACGCTGAATCAGCTCCTGGTGCAGATGGATGGGTTCGATTCCCAGAACGGGGTCATCATCCTGGCCGCGACGAACCGACCTGAGATCCTCGATCCGGCTTTGTTGCGTCCGGGCCGGTTCGATCGGCACGTGGCCATCGATCGGCCCGATATCAAGGGACGGGAGGCGATTCTCAAAGTGCATGCCAAAGATGTCGTGCTCGGTCCGGACGTGGACTTGGCCATCGTCGCGGCGAAGACCCCGGGCTTCGCCGGCGCGGATCTGGCGAACATCGTAAATGAAGCGGCGTTGCGCGCCGCTCGGGAGAATAAGAAGGCGGTTGAGGCGAGGGATTTCGACGAGGCGATCGAGCGGGTCGTTGCGGGTCTGGAGAAGCGCAACCGAGTCATGAATCCCAAGGAAAAGGAAACGGTCGCCTACCATGAGGCCGGACACGCGCTCGTTGCGGAGAGCCGCCCGCATGCCGACCGTGTCAGCAAGATATCGATCATTCCCCGCGGAATCGGCGCGCTGGGTTTCACGATGCAATTGCCTACCGAGGAGCGGTACCTGTTGAAGCGCAGCGAACTGCTCGATCGGTTGGATGTCCTGCTCGGTGGTCGCGTCGCTGAAGAGCTGGTGTACGGCGATGTCTCGACCGGCGCGCAGGACGATCTGCAGCGCGCAACGGACATGGCGCGTCACATGATCGCGCAGTATGGCATGAGCGAGCGTCTCGGACAGGTTGCTTTCGATACGGCTCGTCCCGGGGATTATCTGGCGGTGTCACAAGCGCCCCAACAGGTCAACTATAGCGAAGAGACCGCAAGGATCATCGACGAGGAGGTAGGACGGCTGATCAGAGAGGCGCATGATCGCGTTACGGAGACGCTCAGTGCCCAACGCGACCTTTTGGAGGGTCTCGCCAAGCTGCTGCTGGTGCGCGAGGTGGTTGATCGGGCGGCGCTCGATGAGCTGCTGCGGCCCAAACAGGATCTGGCGCGCACCGCGCCCGACGGGAAACCGCAGGAGAACGCGCCGGCCGCGGCAGGCTCGCGGGCGTAGAGCAGCAGCATCCTGCCGGGATGTCCGCGGTCCCGCTGCGGCGGGGGGCGCGGACGCGCGGTCCGCACCGCGCACCAGAGTCGTGTCAGGCGCATCGACGGTCGCGGCTTGAACAGTGAAGTCTGGGGCGGCGCAGGACGTTCGGCGATGCAGTGGAATCGTACGGATTCTACGTATTTCGAGCCCGCATCGGAGCGCGCAGCCTTGTCTTATTAAGCGCAGCCTCGCAGGGGAGGGACTGAAATGACGCAGAGCAACCTGATGCAGGACTTGGAGCGTCACGGCGTATCACGCCGGGAGTTCCTGGTGTTTTGCGCGAGCATGGGCGCCATTTTGGGAATGCCCAGCGCGGCTTCCGCCGCGATCGCCAAGGCGATCGAGAGCGAGAAGAGGCCGATTTTGGTCTGGTTGGAATTCCAAGATTGCGCGGGAAACACCGAGTCGTTTCTGCGCTCCGGGCACCCGACCGTCGCCCAGATCCTTCTGGACACGATCTCGCTCAACTACCACGAGACGCTGATGGTGGCGGCCGGCGACCAGGCCGAGGCGGCGCTGGAGAGCACGGTCGCGAAGCACAAAGGCGAGTACATCGCACTGGTCGAGGGCTCGATCCCGGACGATATTGACAGCGGCTATTGCATGGTCGGCGGCCGCTCGGCGCTCGATATCGCCCGTGAGGTCTGCGGGGGAGCGGCGGCGACCGTCGCCGTGGGCACTTGCGCAACCTTCGGCGGCCTACCGGCGGCGCACCCGAATCCCACCCGCGCACTGTCGGTTGCCGATGCCGTTCCGGGCGTCAGGAACCTGATCAACATGTCGGCATGCCCGGCCAATGCGGAGAACATCGCGGCGCTGGTCGTCTACTATCTCACCCTAAAACACTGGCCGCCGCTCGACCAATACCGGCGGCCGCTGTTCGCGTACGGCACCGTGATCCACGATGCCTGTGAGCGGCGGGCGCATTTCGACTCCGGGCAGTTCGTCGAGGAATGGGGCGACGAGGCCCATCGTCACGGTTACTGTCTGTACAAGATGGGCTGCAAGGGACCGGCGACTTCGCAGAATTGCCCGAACGTGCAGTGGAACGGCCACACAAACTGGCCGATCGGCTGCGGCAGTCCCTGCATCGGCTGCGCGGAACCGAACTTCTGGGATGTGATGACACCGTTCTACGAGCGGCTGCCGAATGTAGAGGGGATCGACTCGAGCAGGTGGCTCAATCCGGTCGGGCTCGGTCTTACGGGCGTCGTGGCGGCCGGCGCCGTTGCGCACGGCATCGGCGAGACGGTGCGCTACCGGCGAGGTCACCGCCCCTCGGCTGATGAAAAGGCACGCGTGGATGGCAAACAGCAAGGTGCTGATGAGTCGCATCACGAGGAGAATCGGAAATGACCCACATCGTCGTCGATCCCATCTCGCGCATCGAAGGTCATCTGCGTATCGAAGCGGAGGTCGACGCGGGCGCCGTTACGCAGGCATGGTCTTCCTCGACGATGTTTCGTGGTGTCGAGCTGATTCTCGAAGGACGCGATCCGCGCGATGCATGGGCGTTCACCCAGAGAATCTGCGGGGTGTGTACGACGGTGCATGCGATCGCGTCCATTCGCGCGGTGGAACATGCCATCGGAGCAATGCCACCGCCGAATGCACGCATTCTGCGCAACCTCGTCATGGCCGCACAGAATGTCCATGATCACGTGATTCACTTCTATCACCTGCAGGCGCTCGACTGGGTCGACGTGGTGAGCGCGCTCTCGGGCGATCCGGCGAAGACCTCCAAGCTCGCACAGTCGATCTCGGACTGGCCGCTCTCGAGTGCGAAATATTTCTCGGACGTACGCGATCGGGTGAAGGCGTTCGTGGAACGCGGACAGCTCGGCATCTTCGCCAACGCCTATTGGGGACACCCAGCCTATCGGCTGCCGCCGGAGGCCAACCTCATGGCGCTGGCGCACTACCTTGAAGCGCTCGATTGGCAGCGGCGCTTTATCAAGATCCATGCCATCCTGGGCGGCAAGAATCCGCATCCGCAGAGCTTTCTGGTCGGGGGAATGGCGACACCGGTCGATCCGGATGCGCAGGCATCTCTCAACATCGACTCCATTACCGAGCTGCGCAAGCTCGTGGCCGACGGCGTGGACTTCGTCAGCCGAGTCTACGTGCCCGATGTGCTGGCGATCGCGCCGTTCTACAAGGACTGGTTCGCGATCGGTCCCGGCGTCACGAACTACCTGTCGTACGGTGAGTTCCCGCTGGACGATGCCGCCGATCCGACCCTGTACATTCCTGCGGGAGTGATCCACGACAACGATATCGCGCACGTCGTCCCGGTCGATCAGACGAAGATCGACGAGTACGTCACGCATTCATGGTACGAGTACACCGTGGGCAACGACAAGGGCCTCAATCCCTACCAGGGGCAGACACATCCGAAATTTACCGGCCCGAAGCCGCCATTCAAGCGGCTCGATGTCGCGGACAAGTATTCTTGGCTCAAGTCGCCGCGCTACGAGGGCGCGCCGATGCAGGTCGGACCGTTGTCGCGCATGCTGGTCGCCTACGGAGTGGGGCGTCCATCGCGCGCCAAGGAGTTGATCGATGGCGCGCTGAAGCAGCTCGGGGCCCAGCCTAGCGCGCTGTTCTCCACTCTCGGACGCATCGCCGCGCGCGCCATCGAGGCGCAGGTGCTGGTCGAGTCGATGGGAATGTGGGTCGAACAGCTCGCCGAGCAGATGGCGCGCCGAGATTTCCGGATTCAAGATACTTCGCACTGGAATCCGGACACGTGGCCGCGGGAGTGCTTCGGCGCGGGTTTTCACGAGGCTCCGCGCGGCTCGCTCGGCCATTGGGTGCACATTCGGGACGGCAAGATCGCCAAGTACCAGTGTGTGGTGCCGAGCACGTGGAACGCCGGACCACGCGATGCGCAGGGACAGCCCGGACCCTATGAGGCCTCTCTGGTGGGCACGCCGGTCGCGAGGCCCGAGCAGCCTCTGGAGATTTTGCGGACCGTGCACTCGTTCGATCCCTGCATGGCCTGTGGGGTGCATGTCGTCGATGCGCGCAAGCACGAGCTGGCGCGAGTGAGGGTGTCATGAATGCGGTGCCGTCGGAGCATCCGTTTCGTGTCGCTCTGGAGCGGGTGTATGTCTGGGAGCTGCCGGTGCGGCTGGTGCATTGGCTGCTGTTCTTTTCGATCTTGATTCTGGCGGCCACGGGATACTACATCGGCGACCCGTTCTTCAGCGGGCAGCTCGTCATGGCCCGGGTGCGGGAAGTGCACCTGTACACTTCGATCGTGTTTACGCTGTGCGTGCTCGTGCGGATTTATTGGGCGTTCGCGGGCAACCGGTATGCGCGCTGGTCGGAGCTCATACCGATCTCGGCCCGCCGGGTACGAAGCTTGTGGAAGTCGATACTGTTCTACTCTTTTCTGCGGCACGAGCCGGACGAGTACGTCGGGCACAACGGCCTTGCCGGACTCACCTACGCGATCATATTCGGGGTGTACTTCGTGATGATCGCGACGGGCCTCGCCCTCTATCAGGTCTATGTGCCGGTCGGATCGCCGCTGCGCGTGTTCGCCTTCCTGATCCCGTTCTTCGGCGGCCTGCAGATCGCCCGCCTGATTCATCATGTCGGCATGTGGGTCATCCTGATCTTTATGGTGGTGCATTTGTATTTCGTGGTGCTCTACTCGGCGATCGAGCGCATGGGTATCTTCGATTCGATGCTTTCGGGCTTCAAATTCGTGCCGCGCAAGACGTCGGACAAACCGTGACGACGAGCGGCGCACAGTCGGGAGCGCAGATCCGTGTGCCCGTGCTGGTCCTGGGGCTCGGCAACCTGCTGCTCGGCGATGACGGGCTTGGTCCTGTCACTCTCGGGCGGATCGAGCGTGATTATCGGATACCCCCGGAGGTGCGCCTGATCGATGGGGGCACGCTGGGTCTGATGCTGCTCAGTGAGCTGGCGCAGGCCGCGCACGTCATCCTGGTCGATGCGGTAGCTACCGGTGAGCCGCCCGGCACGTTGGTGCGGCTGGACGGCGAGGCGGCCAGAGATGCGGTGCGCGACCGATTGTCGGTGCATCAGGTCGGGGTCGCGGATCTGCTGGATGCCGCGCGGCTGATCGGCCGCTAT
>JAJZZR010000224.1 GCA_021797465.1 Pseudomonadota bacterium
AAGCACCCGCTGCGCCCTGGGGCGGAAAACGCCCCCGTAGGTCATACGCCCCGATGATGCCCATTCCACGAGAAAACAAGGCCTTCTTCACCTTCCGCAGCGCGAACTCGGTAAACTCGGGCTAGGGTCTGATCTGGCCCGCCCCGCGGACGACGTATTTGTAGCTGGTGAGCTGCTCGACACCGACCGGCCCGCGGGCGTGGAACCGATCGGTCGAGATGCCGATCTCGGCGCCCATGCCGAATTCCCCGCCATCGGCAAACTGTGTCGAGGCGTTGTGCAGCACGATGGCGCTGTCGACCTGTTGAAGAAAGCGGTCGGCGGTCGCCTGATTCTCGGTGACGATCGACTCGGTGTGCGCCGAGCCATAACGGGCGATGTGCGCGATCGCGCCCTCCACCCCGTCGACCACACGCGCGGCGATGATCGCGTCGAGATACTCCGTATACCAGTCGTCCTCACTCGCCGGCCGAATACGCGGATCCGCCGACTGGACGATCTCGTCACCGCGCACCTCGCAACCGGCCTCGAGCAGCGTGCGAACCACCGGCTCGAGGTGGGTGGCCACACCGGCACGATCGATGAGGAGCGTCTCCGCCGCGCCGCAGATGCCGGTGCGGCGCATCTTGGCGTTGAGAACGATCGCTTCGGCCATGCGCACCTCGGCGTCCCGGTCGACGTAGACGTGGCAGTTCCCCTCCAGGTGACCGATCACCGGAACACGCGCCTCGTTCCGCACCCGCGCGACCAAGCTCTTGCCGCCGCGCGGCACGATCACATCGATGTACTCGGTCATCCCGGCGAGCATGTAGCCCACCGCCGCCCGATCAGTCGTGGAAACCAGTTGGACGCACTCGGCAGGCAGACCGGCGCCGCGCAGGCCCTCGGCGAGACAGCAGTGGATCGCAGCGTTGGATTGCGCGCTTTCCGAGCCGCCGCGCAGAATCACCGCGTTGCCCGACTTGATGCACAGCGCCCCGGCATCCGATGTGACGTTGGGACGGCTTTCGTAGATGATGCCGATCACCCCGAGCGGCACTCGCACCCGCTGAATCCGCAGACCGTTGGGACGCTGCCACTGCGCGGCGATGGTCCCGACCGGGTCGGGCAGCCGTATGATCGCTTCGAGCCCGCCGGCCATCGCTTCGACCCGTTTCCGATCGAGCGTCAGCCGGTCGAGCAGGGCCGCACCGAGGCCGGCGGCACGCGCCGCAGCGCGGTCATGCTCGTTGGCGGCGAGAATCCCATCGGCCTGCGCCCGGATCGCCTGAGCGGCGCGCGCGAGCGCCTCGTCCTTCACTGCGCTCGTGGCTTGACTCAGCACGGCTGACGCCTCGAGCGCGTTGCGTCCGAGCCGCTCCATGTGCGCGCCGAGGACGTCTTGTTCCTGAGAAGGACGGGTCATGGGTTCGATGAATGCAGCAGCACCAGATCGTCGCGATGAATCAGCTCGTCGCGACCGCGAAACCCGAGTATGCCTTCGATCTCGGCCGACTTGCGGCCGAGGATCTTGGCGGTGTCACTGTCCGAGTAGGCGATGATGCCACGAGCCACCTCGGCACCCACCGGCGTGAGCACGCTCACCGTGTCCCCGCGCTCGAATCGGCCGCGGGCGTCGATCACGCCGGCCGGCAAAAGACTGCGGCCGGCACGCAGCGCGCGTAGCGCGCCCGGATCGATGGTCAGGGCGCCGGCCGGTCGCAGCGTACCGGCGATCCACTGTTTGCGGGCCGCGATCGGGGTCGCGCTGGGTCGAAACCAGGTGCAGCGCGCACCCTGCTCGAGCCGGCGGAGCGGATGATGCGGGCGCCCGGCCGCGATGCACAGATGGCAGCCGGCCGCCACGGCAATGCGCGCGGCAAGGATCTTGGTTGCCATGCCTCCGGTGCCGAACTCGGAGGCCGAACCGCCGCCCATGGCTTCAATCTGCGGCGTGATCCGCCGCACTTCGTCGATGAACTGTGCATTGACGTCCCGAGTCGGGTCGGCAGTGTAAAGGCCGTCGACATCCGACAGCAGGACGAGGCAATCCGCCCCAGCCATCTGTGCCACGCGAGCCGCGAGCCTGTCGTTGTCCCCGTAGCGGATCTCGGCTGTCGCCACGGTATCGTTCTCGTTGATGACGGGCAGAACTTCGAGTCCGAGCAGTGTCTCGAGCGTGGCACGCGCGTTCAGGTATCGCCGGCGGCGCTCACTGTCTTCCAGAGTCAGCAGCACTTGAGCCACGGTAATCCGGTGGATCTCCAGCAGCTCCTTGTACGCATGGGCAAGCCGAATCTGGCCGACCGCGGCCGCCGCCTGGCTTTCTTCGAGCCGCAACGGGCCCTTGAGCAACGACAACTGCCTGCGCCCGAGCGCGATGGCTCCGGAGGACACCAGGAGCACCTGCTGGCCCCTGCGGCGCAGTCGCAACAGATCCTCGACCAGCGTCTCGAGCCAGCTCCGATTGAGGCGGCCCGTTCGGCCATCGACCAGCAGCGCGGAGCCGACCTTGATGACGACGCGGCGTGCCTTGAGCAGCGGGGAATGCACAGACGACGGGGGGGGCATGAGAAAACTACTATACGTGCGGCGGAGAATTCCCGCGAGTGCCGCGCACGCCGCCCCGTCGCGTTGCTCCCGGCCGGCGCAACCCCTAAACTTGCGCGGCCGCCAAGTCAGAGGATCACATCGGTGAGCAGAGATTACGAACCGGTTCCCGGCCAATGGTACGAGAACCTTGAAGACGAGGAATCATTCCGCGTGCTCAAAGTGGACGAGGACTCCGAGCTGGTCGAGATTGAGCACCTCGATGGCGAAATCGAGGAGATGGACCTGGAGACCTGGCACGAGATGGATCTCGAGCAGACCGCAGAGCCCGAAGGCTGGGCCGAGTCCGAGGATGAGGATGAGGATGAGGATGAGGATGAGGACGAGGACGACGAGGACGAAGATGACTGGGATGAAGATGACGATGAGGATGACGATGAGGATGACGACGAGGACTGCGATGACGAGGAGGACGAGCACGAGGACTATTGAACCGAGCCGGCGCGCTTAGCGTTCACCACGTGATCACCCCGCACCCCATGGCGCCCTATGCCACTGATGCCCGGGTGCATGAGCCGGGCCCCTCTCGGGCCCGCCGAGGGTGCTCGTGAGCCAGGGAGGCCACTGCGACAGCTGGCGGCACGAGAAAGAATCCGCATGGCTGTATCTGCGGGTTGCGACAGCTGAGCCCGACGCGCGGAAGCGGCAGCTGTTCGAGCAATTGGCCACCGCGGCAGAAGATCAGGCACGCCGGTGGGAGGCCGCCGCGGCCCGCGAGGGCGCGTCGCAATCCGCGCCGCTGATATTTCACCCCTCCCTGCGCGACCGCATCGTCGCGTGTCTGGTCGGCTGGCTCGGCCCGCGCGCCATGCGCTCGGTACTGGCGGCAATGAAGCTGCGAGGGCTGTCGGTGTACACCGGATCGGCCGCCGCGGGCCACGCCATGCCGACAACGGCATCGGACGTCGGCGCCCGCCATCGCCGGGGTCTGGGCGGCAACCTCCGGGCCACCGTGTTCGGCATCAACGACGGTCTACTCGCGAATGCCAGTCTGGTGATGGGTGTCTCGGGTGCCAGCGGCGCATCCGCCATCGTATTGATCACCGGCGCCGCGGGATTGCTCGCGGGAGCGCTGTCGATGGCGGCCGGGGAGTACGTCTCGGTCCGATCCCAGCGTGAAATGTACGAGTACCAGATCGCGCTCGAAAAGGCGGAAATTGCCGAGTATCCGGAGGAGGAAGCCGAAGAGCTCGCCTTGATTTATGCGGCGCGCGGCATGCCTCTCGAGCAGGCGCGTGACGTCTGTCAAAAACTGATCGCCCGGCCCCACGATGCGCTCGACGTACTGGCCCGCGAGGAACTCGGCATAAGCGTCGATACGCTCGGCTCACCGTCGGGCGCCGCCGTGGCGTCTTTCCTTTCCTTCGCTGTCGGTGCCGCCGTGCCGCTGCTGCCCTTCGTATTCGGATGGGTCGGGGGGCCAGCGGTGGTAGCGGCTGCCGTGCTCACGGCCGCGACATTGTTCGGCGTGGGACTTGCAATCAGTCTGTTCACGGGTCGCCACGCGGTACGCGGGGGACTCCGCATGGTGCTGATCGGCGCCGCCGCCGCCGCGCTGACGTATGCACTGGGCCGTGCACTCGGGCTGGCCCTGCACTGAGCGCGCCGCTCTTTCACCGCACTCACCCTCTGAGGCATAGTCCCGCCAAGATGCGTCCGTTTATCAGCAAAGGTGCGCGCCGGTGAGAGCCGCGCCGCAGTCGGCATTTCTCGAGCGGCTGGAGCACCTCCTCGGTGCTGGCGGGTTGCTGACCGCCGAATCCGACGCCGCACCCTTCCTCGTCGACCAACGCGAGCTGTACCGCGGTAAGGCGATTGCGGTCGCCCTGCCCGACACCGCGCAGCGCGTGGCGGATGTGCTCGAGCTATGCAACGAAAGGGGCATTGCGGTCGTGCCGCAGGGCGGCAACACCGGCTACTGCGGCGGCGCCACACCCGATGAGAGTGGCGCGCAGTTGCTCGTATCGCTGAAGCGCCTGAATCGCATCCGCACTGTCGATGCGCTGAACTACTCCCTGGTCGCCGAAGCCGGCTGCGTGCTCGCGGACGTGCAGCGTGCCGCCGACGAGGCGGATCGGTTCTTCCCGCTCAGCCTCGGTTCCGAAGGAACGTGTCAGATCGGCGGGAACCTCTCGACCAACGCCGGCGGCTTGCATGTACTGCGTTACGGCATGATGCGCGATCTGGTGCTCGGACTCGAGGTGGCGCTCGCCGACGGCCGGTTGCTGAGCGCGCTGACCGCCCTGCGCAAGGACAACACCGGCTATGACATCAAGTCACTGTTTCTCGGCGCCGAAGGCACGCTCGGCATCATCACCGCCGCGAGCCTCAAGCTCTATCCGCGCATGAGCACCGCCGCAACGGCGTTCGCCGCCGTCCGCGATCCGCGCGCCGCGGTGCAACTGCTTGCTCGGCTGCGCGAGGCGAGCGGCGACCGGGTGAGCTCCTTCGAGCTCATACCGCGCCTTGCCGTGGAACTGACCACCCGGCACATACCCGGCGTGCGCGATCCGCTCGATGCACCGCATGCCTGGTACGTACTGTGCGAGCTCGCCTCCGCGCGCCCCGCCGACGGACTCGATGCCGTACTGACAGAGTCTCTGCAGCAGGCACTCGGCGCGGGGCTGCTGACGGACGCGGCACTGGCCCGAAACGAGGGCGAACGCGCGGGATTCTGGAGGCTGCGCGAGACCATCCCCGAGGCGCAGCGGCGCGACGGCGCCAGCTTGAAGCACGATGTGGCCGTGCCGGTCGCGGCGATCGCGCAATTCATCGAGCGCGCCGGCGCATGGGTGCGCGCCAACGTTCCCGACGGCCGGCTGATCGCCTACGGTCACGTCGGCGACGGCAACCTGCATTTCAATCTGAACCAGGCGCCGGGGGCGGACCGCGCGGCGTTCATGGCGCGCGGCGAGGCGATCAAGCGTGTCATCCACGACATGGTCGTGCGCGAGTTCGACGGCAGCTTCAGCGCCGAGCACGGCATCGGCCGGCTGAAAGTCGGCGAGCTCGAGCGCTATGCGCCACCGGTCGAGCTGGATCTGATGCGCGCCGTCAAGCATGCCCTTGATCCGAACGGCATACTGAATCCGGGCAAGGTGTTGCGGTGAATCGATCCCTGGGTACGCGCGCCCCGCAGGGCGCGCTGGTTCTCGCGGCGCTGGCCAGCTGGCCGGTAACGTTCTATTGCTACGCTCTGCATGCGGGCGCCAGGGCAGCCGGTCATGCCGCCCTGCCGATACTGCTCGGTGTGGGCGCGATCAGCCTCTTTCTGCGGCTGTCGCGGCGCGCCGGCGCGCCGTTCGGCTTGCTGTTCCCGGCAGGCGGAGGCCAGCGCGGCACGCCCTTCTCGATCCGTCTGAATGCGGTACTGCTGACGGCCTTCAATCTCGGGGCGTCGTGGTTCGAGCTGCGCACCGATCTCTCGCACACCACGATGCTACTGGTGCTGATCCTGTCCACCGTGTCGGCGGCGAATCTCGCCGATGAGAGCTGGATCGCGCGCCGGCGAACGTGAGCGCGGCAACCGCTGGCGCCTCCGGCCGCGAGGGGTACAATGGCCGCATCCTGCCGCGCAGCCGCCCGCCGATGGATGGACCGAGGCGAGTGGGCGCGGACCGCCCGGCCGACGACACTCACGATCGAGGCATCATGCAGACACGCTACTCAGCGCTTCCCTCCTGGCCGACCCGGATCGTCTGGCCCGCGGTTTTCATAGGGACAGCCGTGCTGTTCAGCACCGTCCTCGGGTGCGCCGTGCCGCTGGTCGCCTTCGCGGCAATCTGCGCCCTGCGCCAGAGCCGCCGTGCCGCGCTGCTGTCCGTGGGACTCGTCTGGCTCGCCATCGAAGCGATTGGATTCACGGCGCTGCACTTTCCCGCCGTACCCTCTGCGTTCGGATGGGGCGCGGCCGTTGGCGGCGCCCTGTTGGCCGCGACGGGCGCGGCCAACGCTGTCGCGGAGCGTACGAGCGGCGCGATTCGCATCGTGACGGTCTTTGCCGTCACCCTCTGCCTCTACCAAGGCCTCCTGATCGCAGTGACCCTGGCGGTAGGCGCCAGTCTTCAGGCCTATACGCCGGACATCCTGCTGCAGGTTTTGTTCCTCAACGCCGTGACCTTCGCCGGCCTGCTGGCGGTGCGCGCGCTCAAAGCGGGGGCCCCCGCCCGTCACAACACTTCCGTCGCGCGCATCTGAAGCCGGCGGTCAACCTCCGTAGCACGGCCACCGTCTCACCAACGTCTCGGCAGGCAGCAGCGGACGATGCGGGCCCGCCGGCCTTCCTTGGGGACCTGGAGAGGACGCTGATTGTGTAACAGGCGAGGCCGTGCGAGGCCACGCGCGCGAGCTGCGCGCCGCGCTGCCCATCCGGCGCAATCCACCACCCCCAGGAGACCCGCCGCGCACGGCACGGCGAGGTTCATTCATGCCCCGCATCATGTCAGTAGTGGACTACAACATCAGCGGGCCGGCTTGCGCATGCGGACCAGGCCTTCCTGCGCGGTGCTGGCCACCAGCCGCCCGTCCCGGGTATAGACCCCGGCACGGGCAAAACCCCGCGCGCCAGATGCGCTCGGGCTCTCCACCGCGTAGAGCAGCCAATCGTCCACGCGCAGCGGTCGGTGGAACCACATGGCGTGATCGATGCTCGCCATGACGAGCGAGCCGCTGTACGAAGGCAGGCCGTGCGGGAGCGTCGCCGTATCAAGCAGGAAGTAGTCGGACAGATAGGACATCAGCCGCCGGTGCAGAGCCTCGTCGTCGGGCAGCTTGTCGACCGCGCGAAACCACACCTGACGCGTCGGCGGGGCACGCCTGGGCGTGACAAAGTCCATCGGCTGCACCAGACGGAACTCGAACGGCCGCGGCCGCTCGAGAAAGCGCCGCACGCCCTGCGGCAGCCGCTCGAGCAGTTGCGGCGGCGGCTGGCTGGCATCCGCAAGAGACTCCGGCGGCGGCACGGCCGGCATCTCGATCTGATGCTCGAACCCCTCCTCGACGATCTGGAACGACGCGGCCATGTTGAAGATCGACACGCCGTGTTGGATGGCCACCACGCGGCGATTACTGAAGGAATGCCCGTCGAGGCTGCGATCGACCTGATACACGATCGGCGCGTTGAAGTCCCCGCGGCGCAGGAAGTACGCGTGCAAGGAGTGCACGATGCGCCCCTGAACCGTGGCCGCGGCGGCGGTGAGCGCCTGACCTAGCACCTGGCCGCCGAAGACCTGCGGACTGCCGATGTCGCGGCTCTCGCCCCGGAACAGGTCGACCTCCAGGCGCTCGAGATCGAGGAGTCGGATCAGATCGGCCAGTCGCGGATCCATGGGCGTGCCTCGGCTGCGCCGCGCCCCTCAGTCCGCGACGCCCAGCCGCTGATGCATGATCGGGCTGGTGGTCGTGTACTGCAGGAACTGGCGCTTCTGCGGATTCAAGTGGTGCTGGATGCCGTACGCGGCCAGCGCGGCTTCGTGAAATCCCGACAGGATCAACTTCTTCTTGCCCGGATAGGCATTGATGTCGCCCACGGCGAACACCCCCGGGACGCTGGTCTGGAACTTTTCGGTATCGACCCGCAGGGCGCGCTTCTCGAGTTCGATGCCCCATTCGGCGATCGGCCCGAGCTTCGGATGCAGCCCGAAGAACACCAGCAGCTGCTCGGCTTCGAGCGTCTCGATTGCCCCATCGGGCCGCTTCACGCATACCCCGGTCAGACGGCCGTCCGTGACGTGCAGCGAGTGAGGCAACGCTTCGCGATAGCGCACCTGGCCCGCACTCGCCAACGCGCGCATTTTCGCCACCGAGGCCGGCGCGGCCCGAAATTCCGCACGCCGGTGCACCAGAGTCAGGCTCTCGGCCTTCCCGGCCAGCGCGAGCGTCCAGTCAAGGGCGGAATCACCCCCGCCGAAAATCACGATGCGCTTGCCCT
>JAJZZR010000445.1 GCA_021797465.1 Pseudomonadota bacterium
TCCCGGGTCGCGCACCGTTCGACCTGTGGCAGCGTGATGCGGCACACGGCCTGAAGCTGTACGTCAAGCGCGTCTTTATCATGGACGACGCCGAGCAGTTCCTGCCGCTGTATCTGCGCTTCATCAAAGGCGTGGTCGACTCGAGCGACCTGCCGCTGAACGTTTCGCGGGAGCTGCTGCAGCGCGAGCCTGAGGTGGAGGCGATTCGCGGCAGTCTCACCAAGCGGGTGCTCGACATGATCGCGAAGCTTGCCCAGGACGAGCCGGAAAAATTCGCCTCGTTCTGGAAGGAGTTCGCGCCGGCGCTGAAGGAGGGCGTCGTACAGGATGCGGCCAACCGGTCTACGCTGCTCGCGCTGCTGCGTTTCGCCAGCACGCACGAGGCGACCGACGAGCCTACCGTGAGCCTGGCGCAATACGTGGCGCGGATGAAGCCCAGTCAGGAGCACATATACTACGTCGTCGCCGAGAATGTACGGGCGGCGCGCCACAGCCCCTATATAGAGCGGCTCACCGAGCAAGGACTGGAAGTGCTGCTGCTCGGGGAGCGCATCGACGAGTGGATGATGGGGCAGCTCGAGGCTTTCGAGGGCAAGCGTTTCAAGGACGTCGCGCGCGGCGACCTTGCTCTTGGCCCGCTCGAGAACGAGGCGGACCGCAACCGGCGCGAAGCTGCGCTCAAGGAAAGCAAGGGTTTGCTGAAGCGCGTCAAGGACGCCATCGGCGAGCGCATCACCGAGGTGCGCATCAGCGCCCGGCTGAAGGACTCTCCGGCCTGTCTGGTTCGCGCGGAAAGCGACCTGGGCGCCGGGATGCGCAAGATTCTGGCCGCGGCGGGGCAAAAGGTGCCCGAGTCCAATCCGGCCCTGGAGCTCAATACCGATCATCCGCTGGTGAAATATCTGGAGAAGCTCGGCGATGCGGACCGCTTTCAGGCGCTTGCAGTGCTGCTGTACGAGCAGGCCGAGCTGGCCGAGGGCGGGGAGCTTGGCGATCCGGCCGAGTTCGTCCAGCGGCTCAATCGCCTGTTGGTGGAACTTACGGCGGGGCACGCCGCGTGAAGGTGCCGCGGCCGCAGCGCGCGCTGCTGCCCGGACCGGCCGGGCAGCTCGAGGCGCTGGTGAGCGAACCGCTGGACCGCAAGTCTCCCGCCGGATATTTCGCCGTGGTGTGCCATCCGCATCCGCTTTACGGCGGAACGTTCGACAACAAGGTGGTCTACACCCTGGCGCGCGCCTTCGAGGAATGCGGCGCTCCGACGATACGCTTCAATTTCCGAGGCGTTGGCTCGAGCGCGGGTGACTACGACGGGGGGCGTGGCGAGACCGAGGACGCGCTCGCGGCAGTCGCCTACGGACGTGCCCGCTGGAGCGGGGCGGGACTGTGGTTGGCGGGCTTTTCCTTCGGGGGAGCGGTGGCCGTGCGCGCCGCCGAGCGCGCGGAACCGGGCAAGCTGGTGTTGGTGGCGCCCGGCGTCACCAAGATGGCGATGGACGGCGTGCCCTCGCCGCGCTGTCCCTGGCTACTCGTTCAGGGGGACGCCGATGAGGTCATCGAGCCGCAGGAGGTGCTGCAGTGGGCGCAGCGTCAGAGCGTGCCGGCGCTGATCCGCCGCTTCCCGGACGCGGGGCATTTCTTTCATGGACGATTGCAAGAGTTGCGCGCAGCGGTGGTGCAGTTCATGTGCGCCTCGGACTGAAGCGCCGCGATCCCTGAGCGCCCGCTCCGCGCCGCGAAATGAACGGGGTTCGCTCCGCGAACCCCGTTGAGCTTTACGCTCGGCGCGTTCAGGAATTGACCATCGCCTTGAGGTTCTTCAGCGGCATCACGCGGACCTTCTTGCTGGCCGGCTTTGCCTTGAACATCATCTTCTCCCCGGTGAATGGGTTGATTCCCTCGCGTGCCTTCGTGGCCGGTTTCTTTACGACCTTCATCTTCAGCAGCCCGGGCATGGTGAACAGACCATTGCTCCGCAGGCTTTTCTTGATCACGCCATTGAGCGAATCGAACACGCTGCCGACCTGCTTGCGCGAGAGCCCCGTGTCTTTGGAGATTTGAGTCAGGACTTCCGACTTGGTCGGAGCGCTACCCTTTTTCGCCATATTGCGCCACTCCTCGAATGAATGAACGTGCGCGCTGTTGTGCAGCCGCGCAATTACGAATCGCCGCGGAAAATAGCACATGGACACGCCTGCGCAACTGTTTTTTTTGCTCACACGCAAGCCGAAACGGCTTTTTTCAAAGGGTTTTTTGCGCCCCTGTGGCGTCAGCCGCGGGGCAGGCTTGGGCACGGACCCGATTCAGACGTCTCTGCCACGTCTTTTTCGCGCCGTCATCGGTGAAACATCGGCTTTCGGCACGCCAAGTGCATGCCATGGGCGCCTGCGCTGCGGTGGCGCGCCAACCGGCACGAGGAAACCGCCGTCGCTCATTTCTATGGATATCGACGCGCCACGAGCGCGGCCGCATACGAATGCGTCGCGACGACCGCTGCCGTGAAATTCCAACCAGTTCGAGGTCTTGGCGTTGCCGGTTGATGTGTTGTGCATCGCGCGGTTCAGGTTCGCGATCGCGCCGGCCCTCAGTTCCGTAGCAGGATCAGCAGCGCCTCGATCACGATGCATGCCCAGAGGGGCGAGAAATCAATGCCGGCAATCGCCGGAATGATCCGCCGGAACGGTCGCAGCGGCGGCTCGCACACCGAGGCCAGCACCGACTGGAACGGAGAATAGCCCCCGGGGGCGATGAAGCTCAGCAGGGCGTACAGAATGATGGCAAAGAAGTACGTCTGCAGCAGCATCCGCACGATTTGCAGCGCCACCTCATGCAGCCACGCCAACGGGCCCACCGAGACGATACCCTCGAGCGCGAACACCACGGCCACCTCGACGGCCGCCACCAGAACCACCGCGACGACCGAGGCGGTATCCACTTTGCCAATGGGCGGCAGTACGCGCCGCAGCGGCAGGACCAGCGGATTGGTCAGCCGCACGATGGCCTGGCACAACGGATTGCGGAAGTCCGCATGTGACAGCTGCAGAATCAATCGCGCCAGCACCGCGAACAGTGCCAGTGAGAGCAGCGTTTGAACGATGAAGATGATGGCGCTCATGGACAAGGCGTGTGCTGTGGGTCAGTCGGCATCGTACTGCTGGGCAAGCTCTCGGCTGCGCGCGGCGGCGGCCTCGACGGCGCGCTCCACGCTTCCGGCCAGATCGGCGGCGGCGAACGCGCGCAGCGCCGCCTCGGTGGTGCCGCCCTTCGAGGTCACCTCCGCACGCAGCCGCGGCAGATCCCCGCCGCCGGAGTGCGCCAGGAGACCTGCGCCGTAGAGAGTGGCGACACTCAGCCGATGAGCGGCGGGCGCCGGCAGCCCCAGACGGCCACCGGCCTCGGCCAGCAGCTCCGCCAGCAGGAAGAAATACGCCGGGCCGCTGCCGGAGAGCGCCGTCACCACGTCCAGCGCCGCCTCGGTCTCGACGCGCACGACCTCCCCCACGGAGCCCATCACGCGCTCGATCAGATCGACCTGGGCGGCGGCCACATCCGCCGGGGCGTACAGCCCGCTCACCCCCGCGCCCACCAGTGCCGGGCGGTTGGGCATGGCGCGGATGACCGGTATCCGCTCGCCGCACCAGGCGCGCAATGCGGCGATGCGCACGCCGGCGGCGACCGAGAGCACGACGGGTCGAGCGCGTGCGAACTCGGGCGCCAGCGGCTTCAGCATCGCCGCGACATCCTGTGGTTTGACGGCGACGACCACGACATTCGCGTCCCGCACGGCGGTAATGTTGTCGGCGGTTGCCGTCACGCCGAACTCGCGCTCGAGTGCCTGACGCGCCTGCGCCGAAGGCTCGCCCACGCGGATTCGCTCGGGCCGCGTGCCCTGGCGCAGCAACCCCCCGATCAGGGCGCGGCCCATGTTGCCGGAGCCGAGCACCGCCAGATCCAGATGACTCATGGGTTGGACATTGTAGCCGTTGACCCGCGCGTGCGCTGGATTCATGCGCGCGCAGGGCGAGGCCCGAACAGGGCCGAGCCGATGCGCACCACGGTCGCACCCTCGAGAATAGCGCTCTCGAAATCAGCGCTCATTCCCATCGAGAGCGTGTCCAGCCGCCCGCCTTGCTCGTTCAACCTGTCGCGCAGCGCCCGCAGTCGTGCGAACCAGGCGCGCTGACGCGCCGGATCCGACTCCGCCGGGGGCAGGCACATGAGGCCCCGCAGGCGCAGCCGCGGCAGCGTCGCCACCGCGCGAGCAAGTTCGCCCAGCTCGGAGGGCGGCACGCCGCCCTTGCTGGCTTCCTCGGCGAGATTGACCTGGATGCACACCTGGAGGGGAGGGGCATGGAACGGCCGCTGCGCCGAGAGCCGCTCGGCGATGTGCAGCCGGTCCAATCCATGGACCCACTGGAAGCGCTCGGCGATGATGCGGGTTTTATTCGCCTGCAGCCGCCCGACGAAGTGCCAGTCGAGCGGCAGTGTCGCGAGCGCGTCGAGCTTGCCCACGGCCTCGTTGAGGTAGCTCTCGCCGAAGTCGCGGACGTCCAGTGAGACAAGTGCGCGCAGCATGTCAACCGGCTGAGCCTTGGACACGGCCAGAAGTGTGATCTCGGACACAGAACGATTCGCGTGGGCCGCGGCCGCGGCGATCCGCTCACGCACCGCGCGCAGGCGCTGCGGTAAATTCTGCGAAGCCCGTAACATATAGCCCGCCGAACCTCTCCGTTATACTCCGCCGGACGGCCAGGCGCCGGCTGCGCCGCAATCGCCGCCGATCGGAGTCCCGATGGTCGATATCGCGCAACTACTGGCCTTCGCAGTCAAGAACAACGCCTCGGACCTGCACCTGTCCGCCGGTGTGCCGCCCATGATCCGCGTTGACGGTGACATGAAGCGCATCAATATGCCGCCGCTGGCGCACAAGGAAGTGCACAGCATGGTGTATGACATCATGAACGACAAGCAGCGCAAGGCGTTCGAGGAGTTCTTCGAGACTGATTTCTCCTTCGAGATTCCGAAACTGGCGCGCTTTCGCGTCAACGCGTTCAACCAGAACCGCGGCGCCGGCGCGGTTTTCCGTACGATTCCCTCGGGCATCCAGTCGCTCGACGAGCTCAATGCGCCGAAGATCTTCCGCGACCTGTGCATGCTGCCGCGCGGCCTGGTGCTGGTGACCGGCCCGACCGGCTCGGGCAAGTCGACGACGCTCGCCGCGATGGTCGATCACTGCAACGACAACCGTCCGGACCACATCATCACCATCGAGGATCCGATCGAGTTCGTGCACGAATCGAAGCGCTGCCTGGTCAATCAGCGCGAGGTCCACCGCGATACGCTCGGCTTCAGCGAGGCGCTGCGCTCGGCGTTGCGCGAGGACCCGGACGTGGTGCTGGTCGGGGAAATGCGCGATCTGGAAACGATCCGGCTGGCGCTGACGGCGGCCGAGACCGGCCACCTGGTGTTCGGCACGCTGCACACCAGCTCGGCGGCCAAGACCATCGACCGCGTGGTGGACGTGTTCCCGGCGGCCGAGAAGGACATGGTGCGCTCGATGCTCTCCGAATCGCTTCGGGCGGTAATCTCGCAGACATTGCTGAAGCGCATCGGCGGGGGGCGCATCGCCGCGCACGAGATCATGATCGGGACCCCGGCGATCCGCAATCTGATCCGCGAAGGCAAGATCGCCCAGATGTACTCGGCTATCCAGACCGGCCAGGCCCAGGGTATGCAGACCCTGGACCAGTGTCTGGCCGAGCTGCTGTCCAAGGGGCTGGTCAGCAAGGAAGAAGCGCGCTTCAAGGCGCAGAATAAGGATAGTCTGTAATGCCGTCGACCGGGCGGCCGCGGAGCCGGCGCCGCTGGTGCGGGCGGCCCACAGTCGGCTAGTCTCGCAGGGGGAGTTCCATGGACCGTGATCAAGCCATCAAGCTCATTCACGATCTGCTGCGGCGGATGATCGAGAAGAAGGCCTCGGATCTATTCCTGACCGCGGGCTTTCCGCCCGCGCTGAAGGTCGACGGAGAGGTGCGGCCGCAGAGCGAGCGGGTCCTCACCGGCGAACAGTCGGCGACCCTGGTCCGCTCGCTGATGAACGATCGGCAGACACGCGAGTTCGACGCGACCAAGGAATGCAATTTCGCGATCGCCCCGGCGGGCATCGGCCGGTTCCGCGTCAGCGCCTTCGTGCAGCAGAGCGCGGTCGGCTGCGTCATCCGCATGATCAATTCCAAGATCCCGAGCTTCGAGGACCTTGATCTGCCGCCGATACTCAAGGAGCTGGCGCTTTCCAAGCGCGGCCTCGTCGTGGTGGTCGGCGGCACCGGCTCGGGCAAATCGACCACCCTCGCCGCCATGGTCGGCTACCGCAACCAGAAGACCCGCGGGCACATCGTGACGGTGGAGGACCCGGTCGAGTTCATTCACCAGCACCAAGGCTGCGTCATCACGCATCGCGATATCGGTGTCGACACCGAATCGTGGGAGGTGGCGCTGAAGAACGTGCTGCGCCAGGCGCCGGACGTGATCTACATCGGCGAGATCCGCGACCGCCAGACCATGGAATTCGCCGTGCAGTTCGCCGAGACCGGCCATCTGGTGTTCTCCACTCTGCACGCCAACAACGCCAATCAGGCTCTCGACCGGATCATCAATTTCTTCCCCGACGAGCGGCGCGAGCAGGTGTTGATGGATCTGTCGCTGAACATCCGCGCGTTCATTTCGCAGCGGTTGGTGCCGCGCGAGGGCGCGTCCGGGCGCATCGCCGCGATGGAAATCATGCTCAACTCGCCGCTGATCCAGGATCTGATCTTCAAGGGCGAAGTGGTCAAGATACGCGACGTCATGGCGCGCTCGAACCGTCTCGGCATGAAGACCTTCGATCAATCGCTGTTCGAGCTGTACGAGTCCGGATTCATCTCATACGAGGACGCGCTGCGCAACGCCGACTCGAAGAACGAGCTCAGGTTGCGGGTGAAGCTCGAAGGCCATCGACAGAGCCCGACGATCGACGACGGGAGTCTCACGATCATGGGCGATGAAGAGGGCGGCAAGTCGTGACCGAAGCAACCGCGAGCGCAGGGGAGTCCCCGCCGGCGGCCGAAGCCGCGATGACTGGAGCGACGCCGCAGATCAAAACTCAGCCGCTGTTCAAGCTCATGGTCGAACGCAAGGCGTCCGACCTGTTCTTCACCAGCAACGCGCCCATCAAGATCAAGATCGAGGGTCAGATCTACCCGATCAACAAGCAGGTGCTGACGCCGCAGATGGTGCGCCAGGCGGCCCTGGCGCTGATGACTGCCGAGCAGCGTGAGCAGTTTGCGCGCGAGCTGGAGTTGGATTTCGCCGTCTCCGAGCCCGGACTCGGCCGCTTCCGCGTCAACGTGTTCATGCAGCGCGGTTTCCCGGCGGTGGTGTTACGCTACATCACCGCCGAGATGCCCCGCCTCGAGACCCTGGGCGTTCCCGATGCGGCGGGCGATCTGGTGCTGCACAAGCGTGGCCTGGTGCTCGTGGTCGGCGCGGCCGGCTCGGGCAAATCGACCACGCTCGCGGCCATGATCAATCTGCGCAACGAGACGTGCTCGGATCACATCCTGACCATCGAGGATCCGATAGAGTTCCTGCATACCAACAAGCGCTCGATCGTCAATCAGCGCGAAGTGGGGCTGGACACCAAGTCGTTCGCGCACGCGCTGCGCGGCGCGCTGCGCGCCGCGCCCGACGTGATACTGGTCGGGGAGATCCGCGACCGCGAGAGCATGGAGGCGGCGATCCACCTCGGCGGCACCGGGCATCTGGTGCTCGCGACCCTGCATGCCAACAATTGCGCGCAGACCCTGGATCGGATCATCAACATGTTCCCGCCCGAGCAGCATGCGCAGATCTTCCTGGATCTTTCGCAATACCTGCGCGGCATCCTGTCGCAAAGGTTGGTGATGGGCAAGGACGGGCGGCGTGTGGCGGCCGTCGAGGTGCTGCTCAATACGCCGCATATCTCCGATCGGATCAACAAGGGCGACATCGTCGGGGTGAAGGAGGCGCTCGCGGCCAGCGCCGAGCAGGGCATCCAGAGCTTCGACACGGCGTTGCTCGAGCTTTATCGACAGGGCAAGGTCGAGCTGGCCGATGCGCTCGCCAACGCCGATTCGCGCGCCAATCTCGAGGCGAAGATCAACTTTGGGTGAGACCGCCGCGGCCCTCTCAAAACACCTTCAGAGCATCGAACACCGGGCCGTCCACGCACACGCGCTTCATGGCATCGCCTTCAGCGGTGCGCACCCGCACGGTGCAGCCGGCGCAGCCGCCGACTCCGCAGGCCATGAATTCCTCGAGCGAGACCTGACAGGGTACGCCATGGCGGCGGGCCAACTGAGCCGCCGCCGCCAGCATGGGGGTCGGCCCGCAGGCGAACAACTCCACCTCGGCCAGCGCCTGCGGCGCGAGTGTCGCGAGCCATTGCCCGGCGAGCTCGGTCACGTAGCCGTCGAAGC
>JAJZZR010000053.1 GCA_021797465.1 Pseudomonadota bacterium
GAGGTCGCGCGCGCGCCGGTGCTCGCGGCCTCCGTGACCGAGGCATGCGACGCCGCCCGCCGTGCCGCTGGGGCACAGGACCGCGTGCTGGTGTGCGGCTCGGTGTTTACGGTAGGGCCGGCTCTCGACTGGCTTGGAGTATACTCACGCGCGTGAAAGAGCGATTGACGGGCGCCATCATCCTCGTGGCGCTGATCGTGCTGTTGGTACCCGAGCTGTTGACTGGACCGGCTACAGCGGTGCGCGTGGGCAAGGCGCCCGGCCCAGCCGTCGCGGTCGGGCCGACCGCGACGGGCTCGTCGGTTCGCTCGTACACGCTGCCGCTCGAGGCGCCCGGCAAAGCGCGTGCCGGCGCCATCACTTGGCCTGCGGCCGCATCCCGCACCGCATCGCAGGCGATACCGAGCGCGACGTCCGGGACGGAACGTCAGCCTCAGGCGCGCGCAACCCCCGCGCAGATCCCGGTGGCTCCGGCCAGAGCGCCGGCTCAGCCGCCTCCGCGCCGCGACGCCGCGGCCGTGTCCGGCCCGCAGACGATACCGCCCGCCGCCCGGAACGCTTCACGGTCACGCTCTAGGGCGCGATGGGTGGTCCAGGTCGGGGTTTTCGCGGTGCACGGCGATGCCTTGCGCATGCAGCGGCGCGTGGATGCATTGGGTATCCCCAGCCGGATCGGACGGATGAGCCTGCGGGGCCGTCTGCTATGGCGGGTTACCGCCGGGCCGGTCAACGGAGCCGCCGCCGGAGAGGTGCTGGCGCGGCGGCTGCGCGCGCAGGGCATCAAGGGCGAGCTGCTCCCGAATTGAACGGGGGCTCAGCGCGCCGGCCTGCACTCTTGTACAATCCGCGCCCTCACGAACCGGTCCATCTGACGATGCGCCCACAGCGGCTGCCGCATAGCGACATCCTTCCGCCATCGGCGCGGCTCGGGGGCGTGCGCCGTCCCGGCTCGTGCGGTCCCAGTGCATGAACGTTGCGGACTACGTCATCGTCGCAGTAATCGTCGTGTCCGCCATAGTGGGCGCGGTGCGGGGCTTTCTGCGCGAGGCGATCGCGCTGGGCACCTGGCTGGTGGCCCTGTTCGTCGCCTGGCACTTCTCCGATCTGGTCGCCCCGCATCTCGGCGGGCTGCTTGCCCGGTCCGATGTGCGCGAATGGGCCGCGCGCGTGATCATCGCGGCGCTGATTCTGCTGTGCGGCATGGCCCTCGGGGCGATCGTCGGGCATTTCGTGCACCTGTCGATCTTCAGCGGCACCGATCGCTTCCTCGGTTTCATGTTCGGCGCGGCGCGCGGTGCGGTGCTGCTCGGGGTGTTTGTCATCGTGGCGCAGCTGCTGCACCTCGATGGCGGGTCTTGGTGGCGTCATTCGATGCTTCTGCCCTACGGCAACCAGATCGCGGGCGGCCTGCGGACGCTGGCGGGAGCTGGACGGTCGTGAGGGAATAACCTATGTGTGGAATCGTCGGACTCGTTGGTACGAGCGCGGCCAACCAACGTCTGTACGATGCGCTGACCGTGCTGCAGCACCGCGGCCAGGACGCGGCCGGCATCGCCACCTTCGGCGAGAGCGGACTGTGCGAGCGCAAGGCGAGCGGGCTGGTGAGCGACGTGTTTCAGCAACAGCACATGCTCGGGCTGAGAGGCAACATCGGCATCGGCCACGTGCGCTATCCGACCGCCGGGTGCGACGGCGCATCGGAAGCGCAGCCGTTCTACGTCAATTCCCCGTATGGCATCTGTCTGGCGCACAACGGCAACCTGACCAATGCCGCGGAGCTCGCCGAGGTGCTCAGCCGCGAGGATCGGCGCCACCTCAATACGGCCTCGGACTCCGAAGTGCTGCTCAACGTGCTGGCCTCGGAGCTGCAGCGCATCGGTACGCCGCGGATCGCGGCGGCGGACGTGTTTGCCGCGCTGGAGGCGGTCTATCGGCGCTGCCGCGGCGGCTTTGCGGCGGTCGTCATGATCATCGGCCACGGCGTGGTCGGATTCCGCGACCCGAACGGCATTCGCCCGCTGGTGCTCGGCCAGCGTGACACGCCGCGCGGGCCCGAGTGGATGCTCGCTTCCGAGAGCGTTGCCCTCGATATCCTGTCGTTCCGCCTGGTGCGCGACGTGGCGCCCGGCGAGGCGGTGTTGATCGATACGGCCGGCCGGCTGCACTCGCACCAATGTGCCGCCGTCACGCGTCACACTCCGTGCATCTTCGAGTACGTGTATTTCGCCCGGCCGGATTCCAAGATCGACGCCATCTCGGTCTACCGGGCCCGCATGCGTATGGGCGACCGGCTGGCCGAGAAGATCCTGCGCGAGCGGCCCAACCATGATATCGACGTGGTCATCCCGATTCCCGAGACCAGCTGCACCAGCGCGTTGCAGTTGGCGCAACGGCTCGGCCTGAAGTACCGCGAGGGGTTCATCAAGAACCGATACATCGGGCGCACCTTCATCATGCCGGGCCAGGACCAGCGTCAGCGCTCCGTGCGCAGCAAGCTGAACGCCATCGATCTGGAGTTCCGCGGCAAGAGCGTGCTGCTGGTCGACGATTCCATCGTGCGCGGCACGACCTCGGCACAGATCATCGAGCTGGCGCGCGAGGCCGGGGCGCGCAAGGTGTATTTCGCCTCGGCGGCTCCGCCGGTGCGCTTCCCCAACGTTTACGGGATCGACATGCCGGCGGCGCACGAGCTGGTCGCCAGCGGTCGTACCGTCGATGAGGTGGCGCGCCTGATCGGCGCGGACTGGCTGGTGTATCAGGATCTGGACGATCTGATCGCCGCCTGCAGGCACGAGGACTCGTCGGTCGAAGTGTTCGACACGTCCTGCTTCTCCGGCGACTACGTCACGGGGGACGTCACGCCGCAGTATCTGGAGCGTCTGCAGCGCGAGCGCTCCGATGAGGCCAAGCAACGCGGCCGCGACGGGCGTGGTCCGTTGAAACTCGTGCACGGTGGCTGAGCGCGCCGCAACCGGCGGAACCCGCGCAGCGCTGCTGGTCGAGTTGCTTCGGGCGGGGCTCGAGCGGGTTGACGGGCGGCGGTGCGTGCGCGCGGCGCTGGCCGCAGTACCGCCCGGACGCTTTGCGGCGGCCGCGATCGGCAAGGCGGCGCTCGCCATGGCGCTTGGCGCTCAAGAGGCGCTCGGCGGCGCGCTCGAGCGGCTGCTGGTCGTTTGTCCGCACAACCAGCCCGGCGAGACCCTCGGTGACCGGCCGGGCGTCGAGATTCATAAGAGCGCGCATCCCGTGCCCGACGAGCACTCGTTGCGCGCCGGAGCGCGTCTGCTGTCCTGGCTCGAGGCGCTGCCGCCCGCGGTGACACCGCTCTTTCTGATATCGGGGGGTGCTTCGGCTCTGGTCGAGGTGCCGATCGCCGGCGTGACGCTCGATCAGCTGGTCCGTGTCGTGCGGCGCGGACTGGCCGAGGGGCAGGACATTGCGACGCTCAATGCTGCGCGTGCGGCGCTCTCGCAGATCAAGGGGGGACAGCTGGCCGCGCGTCTCGGTGGCCGGTCGGCGCTCGCACTGTTCATCTCGGACGTTCCGGGGGACGATCCGGCGCTCATCGGGTCGGGCTTGGTCGGCCCGGCGCCCGGCGGGGATTCGATCCGGCGCATGATCGTCGCGTCGATCGATATGGCCATGGATGCGGTCGTGGAAGCGGCGCAGGCGCGTGGCCTGACCGCGCGGCGCGCGCGCGAGCGTTTTGCGGCAGATGCGGCGCGGCTCGCCGTCCAATTCACGCACGAGCTCGCTCTGGGAGAAGCGCAGATCCGTGTGTGGGGGGGAGAGTCGACGCTGCGCCTGCCGGCGGCACCCGGTCGCGGCGGCCGCAATCAACATCTGGCGCTGGCGGCGGCGCGGCTGCTCGCCGGCTACCCGGATCTGGCCTTGCTTGCGGCCGGCACCGACGGCATCGATGGGCCGACCGCGGAGGCCGGCGCGGTGGTCGACGGCGATACCTGTGGACGGATCGCGCTGAACGGACTGGACTGCGACGAGAGCCTGAGGCGCGCCGATGCGGGCACGGCGCTGGCGGCGGCAGGGGCGCTGCTGCGTACCGGTCCCACCGGAACCAACGTCGCTGATCTGGTGATTGGAGCGAAGCTGCCGGCACGACTCGCGGCCTCGTAAGCAATTGTAACAGTGGGGCGCCGTTGCCCGCGCTTCGGTATCGTTGCTTCAGCGAGCATGCCATGACCGACCATCCCAATCTGCTGATCGTCGATGATGACCGCGAGATCCGCTCGCTGTTGAGTCGGTACCTGGAAAGAGAGGGCTTTCGGGTCACGGCCGTGCCCGACGCGGACCAGATGCGCCGGGTCATGCGGTACAGTCGCTTCGACCTGATGGTGCTCGATCTGATGCTCCCGGGCGAGGATGGCCTGTCGATCTGCCGCGAGCTGCGCACGCATTCGCAATTGCCGGTGATCATGCTGACCGCGCGCGGCGAGGACGCCGAGCGCATCATCGGCTTGGAGCTCGGCGCCGACGACTATCTGCCCAAGCCCTTCAACCCGCGCGAGCTGCTCGTACGGATCCGCGCGGTGCTGCGCCGCAGTGCGCATGCCTCGCCGGAGCCGGACCCGCGGGCCGTGCGCGCCTTGCGCTTCGGCCAGTGGCGGCTCGATACGACGCGGCGCACGCTCGAGGGCGAGGCGGGGGATGTGCCCCTGAGCGGCGCGGAGTACCGGCTGCTCGCCGTGCTGCTCTCGGCGGGCAACCGGGTGGTCACGCGTGCGCAGCTCGCCGAGTTGTTGCACGGCCGGGATCCGGATCCCTTCGATCGCAGCATCGATGTGCGCGTCAGCCGGCTGCGGCAGATCCTGGGCGATGACGCGCGCGCGCCGCGCATCATCAAGACCGTCTACGGTCAGGGCTACGTGATCGGCGTGCCTGTACAGACCGAATGAGGCAAGGCGGCCGGCGTGCGCGTACTCCATTCCCTTTGGCCACGCTCCCTGTTCGGGCGACTGATCGTCGCGACCGTCCTCGGTGTGTTGCTGGCGCAGCTGGCCAGCTTGTACTTGGTGGCGCGCAACGAGGAGCGCGTGGTGCTGCAGGTGACCACGCGCCGTTGGGCCCATCGCATCAGCGAGATCGCCATCCTGCTGAGACGGCTTCCGGCGCCGCAGCGGGCGGCATTCATTGACCGTCTGGCGGCTACGGGCGCGACCGGGCCGCTCGCCGGTCCACCGTGGATGCGGTGGGCGGCGCGCCGACGCTCGCGACGCGGCGGCATTCCAGTGCTGCGGACGGTGCCGAAGGGACTCGCGGCACCCGTTCCACCGCCGCGTGGACCGCGGCCGCCACACTCCTGGTGGCCGTGGCGACGGTTCGCAAGGCGGTGGCGGATCCCGCGCGGACTGCTGATCCGGCTGCCCTTCGCCGCGAACGCCGACACGCTGGTGGTGAGGCGCGTCCGCGCGGAGCTCGGCGGGAGATACCGGGTCAGCCTGCCCGCGCCGGGCACGCCCGCGCCGCGCGTCATCCGTATTCCGGCGCCGCTCATGGGTCCGCTCGCCCGTCCGGCCGGATACTACGACGTTCGGGTGACCGACCCCGGCCTGCCGGTGCTGGTCTTTCGTCTGGCGCGGCTGACGCCGTGGATGGTGCTGCCGCCGCGCTTGCTGTTGAATCTCGTGCTGCTGGTGACGGTGTTGGTCGCGGCGCTCTACGTGGCCACGCGCGGGATCACCCGGCCGTTGTCCGCTCTGGCCCGAGCGGCCGAGGCGATCGGCCGCGGGGAACGGACGCCGGAGTTGTCCGAGGAGGGGCCACACGAGCTGCGTCACGCGGCGCACGCATTCAACAGCATGCAGGAGCGGCTGCACCGTTATCTGGATAGCCGCACCGGCGTGCTCGCCGCCATGTCGCACGATCTGAAGACCCCGTTGACTCGATTGCGCCTGCAGGTCGAGACGCTGATAGAGGATCCGGCGCTGCGTGCGCGTCTCGGCCGCGAGCTCGACGAGATGGAAGGCATGGTACGGGGAGCGCTCGCGCTGTTTCGCGGTCTGGACGAGGAGGATGCCCCGGAGCCGATCGATGTCAACGCACTGGTGGAGTCGATACGCCAGGGCTTCATCGAATTGGGCTACGAGGTGAGAGTCACCGGCCGCGCGAGCGCCGCGTACCCCGGCAGGCCGCAGGCCCTCAAACGCTGTCTGACCAACTTGGTGTCGAACGCAGTGACGTTTGGCGCGCACGCGTGGATCGATCTGCACGATGGAGCGGCGCTGCGGATCCTCGTGCACGATGATGGTCCCGGCATCGCCGCCGAGGCGCTGGAGCGGGTCTTCGAGCCGTTCTTGCGCCTCGAGGCGTCACGTAATCGCAATACGGGCGGAAGCGGGCTCGGTCTGAGCATCGCGCGCGACGTGGCTCAGGCGCACGGCGGTACGGTCCTGCTGCACAACCGGCCCGAGGGTGGGCTCACCGCCGAGCTGCGTCTGCCGCGGACCAGGGGCTCACCGTGAGGGTGGGCCGAGCGCGGCCCCACCCCACCCCCCGTACATTTGCTTACGGCGCACGTCGCGGACGTGGTTAAGATTGACCGCTACCCAGGTCCTGACGGAGGAAATGCGATGAAACGTAGTCTGATCCTGCTGGTTCTCGCCGGTGCCGCGAGTGTGGCGCTCGCCCAGCCGCCGGCCATGCCGATGTCCCATCCTGGCTGGAGCCCGACCTCGAGCAATGCCCGGGTCATGATACGGATGCAGCGTATGGAGCGCTGGCGACTGCACCAGCTCACTGTGTTGCTTGACCTGACGGCCGCACAGCGCCAGCAGGTCAAATTGATCTTCCGGCAGCAGCGCGCCACTATGCGCCGGAACATGCGGGCGATGCGCCGGACCATGAGGCCGATCCGGCGTGCCATGCGCAAGGCTATGCAGCAGATGCGCGCGGCGCACCGGTCGGCTCGCACTGCGATGATGGACAAGCTCGCGCACGTGCTGAGCCCCGAGCAGATGGCCAAGTTCAGGGTGCTGATTCCGCCCCCCGGGATGATGCGCGGAATGAGACGAGGGATGATGTTCCGCAGAGGATGGCAGGGGCCGCCGGCTCCGCACGCGCCGAGTCCGCCACCGCGCGGATGATCAGCGGGGCAACTCGCACAACGCATACAGTCCATCCTGGCAGCGCAGGAACCAGCCCTGCTCGTACCAGGCGCCGAGCACGATGCGCTGGACGGCTTGCCCGCCGACCAGCGCATCGTGAATGGCGGGCCGATGTGTGTGGCCGTGGATCATGCGGCGCACCTGCGTTGCGCGGAACACTGCGTCGACGGCTCCTGGATTCACGTCCATGATGCGCGGCGGCGAGCGGGCGGTATGGGACTTGCTGCCGGCGCGCGCTTCGTTCGCCAGCAGCTCGCGTGTGGCGAGGGGAAGGGTCAGAAACCGCCGTTGCCAACCGGGCGCCCTGACAGTGGTACGCAATTCCTGGTAGGCACGGTCATCCGTGCACAGCGCGTCGCCGTGGGTCAGCAGTACCGGTTCGCCCCCGAACTGTGCGATGACCGGATCCGGCAGCAGTCGGCAGCCCGCGCGGGCGCAAAAGCTCTCGCCGAGGAGAAAATCGCGATTACCCTGTAGCAGGAAGCAGGCTACCCCGTGTCCACTCAGTTCCGCCAGCGCCCCGATCACCTCGGGGTGGCCGGGGTCGTCATCGCCCACCCACGACTCGAACAGGTCGCCGAGGATGTACAGGGTTTCGGCCCGCACCGCCTCGGTGCGCAGGAAGCGCAGAAACTGCTGCTCAGCCGCGCCGCCGGGCGCCTCCAGATGAACGTCGGATACGAAGAGGCAGTGCCGCGGCCCGAAGGCCTCCTCGATGGGCGCGGACGCCTCTGTCCTCACGACTTAGGCGGCGGCGTACCGCCGGATGGTTTGGGAGTGGACGCCGAGGCCTTGGTCGTGGCGCTGGATGCCCCGCTCTGTGCCCGCGAGGCCGGCGGCGTCTTGGCGTCACTCTGGGGTGGGGTCTTGCCGGTGCTGTGGGCCGGCCCGCTGGCCGAAGCCGCGTGCGGCGTCGCCGGAGTGATGAGCTGGATGCTCTTGATCACGACGGGTTTGAGCGGCGCATAGGATTTGAACGGGCCGAATGCGCCACTCGGCACCATGCCGATGCGCTCCACCACGTTCATGCCCCGGATGACCTTGCCGAACACCGCGTAGCCCCAGCGGGTGGGTAACGGGTCGAGCTCGGGATTGTCGACCAGATTGACGTAGAACTGCGCGGTACCGCTGTCGGGATTCGTGCCGCGTGCCAGCCCGACGGTCCCGGCCCGGTTCTCCAGACCGTTGCCGGACTCGTTGACCACCGGTGGACCGGTGGGCTTGAGCGCATAAGGCGGCGTAGCCTCGTGGCCGCCGCCCTGTATGATGAAGTTGGCCACCACCCGGTGGAACAGGGTGTTGGTGTAGAACCCCGAGCGCACGTAGTGCAGGAAGTCCTTCACGGTGAGCGGCGCGCGCCG
>JAJZZR010000564.1 GCA_021797465.1 Pseudomonadota bacterium
GCCCGGAATCATCCCGGGGTTGCCGTGCCGGCGCCGTCCAGGCGTTCGCCGCCGGGGCACGCAACCGCGCAAGCCGCCAACGCCGGGATCGAGACGCTCAACCGTGCGCGCCGGTGACTACCACGATCCGTCGCTCCGCGGTCGATGCCGAGTGGCCCGGTCGCCTGCGGCCACTGCGGCGGAAACCCGCCCTGACCCTCAGTCATCCCCCGCGCGGCAGGACGGGAAGACCCTGGACCGTCCGGTGATGAGATGCTCGGCTCCGACCCACGGTAGGATAAATACGTACGGTACACGGGACGTGCAACGCGCAGAATGGCTTGAGGCTCAGCGCGGTGCCGGGCGGCGCCACGTCCCGAGGGGAATTCCGGGCGCGTCGCAGCGAGGAGTTCTACGGATGGCACAGGCCTCTTGCGCGGGTGAACAATTTGAACTCTGAAGTTCCCCTCAGCATCGTGTCCGATCAGCGACATAAACAGGCGGGAGATTGCGCTGTGCCTCGCCGCACGGGCCTGACGCTCAGGACAATCGCCGCTTGCCTGTGCGGGCTTGCCCTCATGGCCGGCTGCGCGCCGCTCAGTCGCAGGCCGGTCCCCCCGGCTGGATATACGAGCGTTCGCGTTCCCGGCTTTCCGCCGCAGATCCGCTGGGACGGTGAGATGACCGTGCAGCAATTCCGCCGCTGGGCGGCCACCCACCTCGCCGGCGTCGAACGATCCGCCGGCGGCAACCCGGTGAATATTCTGGTGTTGTCCGGTGGCGGTGGCGCCGGGGCATTCGCGGCCGGGGTGCTCTCCGGATGGTCGCAGCTTGGGACGCACCCGCCGTTTCAGATCGTCACCGGCGTCAGCGTCGGGGCGCTCATCGCACCGTTTGCGTTTCTCGGCCCCCACTGGGACAAGGAGCTGTCGGTCGCCTTTCTGTCTCCCAAGGCCCCGCGCCTGCTCGACCGCAGGATGTTCGGCTGGTTCGGCGCGCTATTTGGCTGGAGCTTGTTTCGCGGCGCTCCGCTGCGGCAGCTGGTGGATGAGTATGCAACGCCCAGGTTGTTGCGCGCGGTCGCGGCGCAGACGGCGCGTGGACGTCTGCTGCTCGTCGCAACCACCAACCTCGACACCGGCGAAATCGTCGTTTGGAACATGGGAGCGATTGCGGCCCAGGGTGGTCCACGCGCATTGTGGCTGTTTCGCAAGGTGCTAGTCGCCTCGGCGAGCATACCGGGCGATTTCCCGCCAGTGCTGATGCCGGTGGAAGCCGGCGGAAGGCTGTTCGACGAAATGCAAGTCGACGGCTCGGCCAGCTCCTCGTTCCTGTTCGCCCCGGGGGTGGTCACGATTCTGCCCGGACGGATTCAACTCCTGGACCACGCCAACGTCTATCTCGTCATCAACGGACACCTGCGCGAACGACGCATCACCACGCGTAACAGCACGCCCGAAATCCTCGTGCGCAGCGCCGACACCGTCCTGGTGAGCGACTCCCGCTCCCGCGTGAAGCTGGTCGATGCGTTTGCCGAGCGGCAAGGCGCCAACCTGAAGGTCACCGAGATCCCGGCGTCCTATCCGCTCGGCGGCTTCATGGCCGATCTGGAGCCGGCCGCCATGCAGGCCCTGTTCGCCTACGGGGAGCACTGCGCGCGTGAACACGAAATCTGGGGCACGGCGCTCGCGGTACTCAATCGGATCAGCTACGTACACCGCGACGCGCACAAACAGCCACCGTCGTGCCCCGTCAGCGCCGCCCCACACTGAACCGCGAACGGGCTCGAAGGCCCTCGCAGCCGGCAACGCCCGCAAGGCCGCGGCGACACGCCAAGCGCCCTCAGCAACGGCGCGCCGAGCTGTCAGGGCAGGACCAAGGTCCACCCCGGGAGCATCCCTGCCGACGCAGGGAGTGCATCACCAGCTCCTTCGGGGGAGGCGGGCGAGAGCGAGCGCCTCACCCGCGCGCCGCCGCATCCCGCAGAGCACGATCCAGATCGGCCCAAAGATCCTCGAGCGCCTCGATTCCCACGCTCAGCCGCAGTAACGACGGCGGCAGGTGCTCCTGCCCGGGCACCCGGGCGCGCCGCTCGATGGTGGACTCGACCGCACCGAGGCTGGTGGCATGTTGGATGAGCCGCAGGCCGTCGCACACCGCATCGGCGGCGGAGGCATCGCCGCACACATCGAAGGAGATGATCGTGCCGAACCCCTCGAGCAGCCGCCGCGCGGCCTCGTGGGTCGGGTGGCTCGGCAGTCCGGGATAGCGAGTCAGCGCAACGCGCGGATGGTGCGCGAGACGCTCGGCCAGTGCCAGCGCATTGCGCTGCGCCCGATCGAGCCGCAATGCCAGCGTCCGAGCCCCACGAACCGCCAGAAACGTCTCCAGTGTACCCGGCGTCGCGCCCGCGAGCCCGCGAGCCTGGCGCAGTGCCGCCACCAGGCGCGGCTCGCGCGCGGTGACCACTCCACCGAGCAAGTCCGAGTGTCCCCCGATGAACTTGGTCACCGACTGCACGGCCACATCGGCGCCAAGTGCCAATGGGCGCTGGTTGAGCGGGGTTGCAAAGGTATTGTCCACGCCGAGGATTGCTCCGCGCTTGCGCGCAGCAGCACAGATGGTGTCGAGGTCCGGCACGGCCAGCAGCGGGTTCGACACCGATTCGAGCCAGATCAAGTCCGCGACACCGCACGCCTCGACCCATCCGGCGGTGTCGGTCACCGCAAGGCGGCGCACGGTCCACCGACCATGACTCTCGCCCGCTTGGGCGAGTCCTCCGACGCCCTGATAGCCGTCGTCCGGCAGGACGACCAGCGATCCGGCGGGAAGTTGATCGAATATCGCCGCGATCGCCGCCATGCCCGAGGCAAACGCGACGGAAGCCCCGCCTTCCAGGCCACCGACGATCTCCTCGAGCGCTTCCCAGCCCGGCGTCGCGTCGTTGCGAGAATACGTCCGGCGATCACCCAGGATGAAATTCGATGCCGGCCAGGGGGGCACGTTGAGCGGCGCGCCGAAACGACGGTCTCGTCCCGCCGTGACCAGCCACGATTCGACTGAACCCGCTCCGCCGGGGTCATGGCCTGCACTATCCCAAGATGTCATTCGTTAATGGTAGCGCATCCCATCCGCCATCCTGCCATCCGCTAGCCCTGCAGGCAGGTCGGCGCGTGGGTCCTTTTCGGGAATCCGGAGCGCACAAATGCGTGGAGTAGTTTGACATAATCCGTTTTATTTTTAATTTTCATGATGTTGCGCACTTTTCCACCATTTCGACTAAGTATTCTTGAAATTCGATGAACCGATCGGCGACCGGCCCACGGCCATTGCGGGATCGTTCCTCGAGAGTCGCCCCATGCCCGCCCTGTCTCACAACGTGGTCAATCCCCCCCTCGCCGCCGCCGAATTCGACGCATCGCCGCGATCGACACTGCCATACGGCGCCGACGCACTGATCGAGGCACTGCCCGATCTCGTCCTGCTCCTCGGGCGGGACGGCATTCTTCTTGCGCACGGCGGCGGACGGACGACACCCGCCCTGAGGCCACGGGCCGACGCCCTCGGCAAAGCGCTGGACGTGACGTGGCCTGCGCGCATCGCCACCCTGCTCAAGCAACTCACACGCAAGGCGATTGCCCAGCGCGAGACGACGGTCGCTCGCTTCGTCAGTTGCGGCGTCGAATACACGGCGCAGTTTTGGCCGCAGGGACCCGAGCGTGTCCTGTGCGTCATCCACCTCGAGGCCGGCGCGGCCGCGAAAGATCTTCCGGATACCGATGCGTGCCCGCCGCCCCAACTCGATCGGCGCGGATTTCTGCACAGATTCAAGGAATCGCTGTCGTGGGCAACCCTGCGCGAGACGCCCGTAGCGCTCGCCATGATCCACGTGGATGGCATCGCGGATATTGCCCAGGCGCTCGCCTCCGAGGTGTCCGAGCAGGTCATGAGCGCCGCGATCCGCAGACTTCCGCCGCCGCGGGAGGATCCGGCGTCCACGGCCGGCGGGCCGCGCTGGTATCTCGGTCAGCTGAGCGAAGGCCTGCTCGCCGTCGTCATCGAAAGCGCCGATCGGGAACCGATCGAGGCCTGCGTCGGCGCGATCTGCGCAAGTCTGCGCGAGCCCATCCGCGCTGGCGACGCGCAATTTCACCTGACACCCTATGCCGGTGTCTCGATTCTCGGCCAGGACGCCTCCACACCGCAGCTGCTGTTGGAGCAGGCGCGTGCCGCGGCGATCGAGGCGCGCCGGGCGGGCGTCGCCCCGGGGATCCGCTTCTTCACCGACACGATGAAGCTGCGCGCTCTGGCGCGCATCGATCTGACTCGCGAGCTGCGCAACGCCATCGACAATGGGGACATCCGCCTGCGCTATGTCGGTCGCCATGCGCTCGACACCGGCCGTCTGGTCGCCTGTGTGGGCTATCTGCGATGGACCCACCCGCTGCGCGGGGAGATCCGTCCCGCCGAATTCCTGCGAGTCGCCGCGGCGACCGGACTCGCCACCACGTTGTCGCGCGCAGTATTCGCGCAGCTGCGCAGCGACTTCGCCGTATTGGCCGACCGCTGCGCGCCCGATGTCTGTGTCTCCTTCGGCGCCCTGCGCCACCACCTGCTCGATGAGGTGTTTCTCGGTGACGTCGCGCGGCTCGTCACCGAAGGCGGCGTTCCGGCGAACCGGCTCGAGCTGCGCATCGCCGAGAAGGTCTTTGTGACGCGCGACACCGCCCAGTCCATAGCGCTCAAGCGCCTCGGCGTCCGGCTGCTCGTCGACGAAGTGGGTCGCGGCATAGGCTCGCTCGATGCGCTCGCACGCGCCCCGATTTCCGCTCTGCAGCTCGACCGCGCCTGGGTCACGGCGCTGCACACCGACGCGGTCGCCGGCAGGGTGTGCCGGGCGGGCATCGAGATGGCGGCCGCATTGGGACTGGTGCCGATCGCGACCGGAGTCGACAACGCCGAGACGCGTGACGCGCTTCTCAGTTTTGGCTGCGCGTACGGCAGCGGGGATCTGTATCGGGACGACGAATTGGACATAACCCGGGGATTTGACGCCACCGTTATGTGATGCGCATCACGGTTGCGGGCGCGATCCCTGCGACTTGCTTGCCTGTGACGTGCGTCACACTCGTCCGAGACTGCGCACCGGCAACAGCTGGAGGAGCCCGCGATGCGCAGTCCACGACCGCTTCTGACCGCGACGGAGATTCTCGGACTCGTGGACACGCTCGCGCCCGTCGGCGCCCGAGCCGGGCAGTCCATTGCGCAGGCCTGGACCTCGGCGGCCGCCCGCACGAGCGTACGTCGACGCGGGCCCAGACTGTGGATCATGCATGCCGTCCCCGCCCCGCGTGATCGCGAGCAGTCGTGGGCGTTGCGCGCCGGTGACTCGGCGCGGCTGCACCGCGACGGATCCGGCCGAACACGAGGGACAACTCCTCTCCTTTCTGACCTGACGACCTCGCAGACGGGCAGCGCACCGACTGCCCCGCATCGGTGACCTGCGCGGGCTCCGCCAGATCGTCATGCACCAACGCGCTCAAGCTCAATGAGCACGGCCATATCATCGGCAGGGCGGAGATCGGCGTCGCGGCTGCGTGCGACTCACCCGGCCCTCATCGCGGAACTCACTGCCGACGCAGTGCAAAACGGAGACTGCCGTGCGGCCCGTAGCCATTATTGCCGATGACGAGGAAACCGGACGACAGCTGTTGGCCGAATCCGCCGAACGGGCGGGCCTGGCGCCGCTGACCTTCGGCAGCGGATCCGAAGCGCTCGCGGCGGCGCTCGCTTATGGAGCCGCAATCGTCTTGTTGGACGTCGATATCCCGGGCATGGACGGTTATGCGGTATGCCGCGGGCTGCGCGCCGAGGCGCGCTTCACCAGCACGCCGATCGTGATGGTCACCGGCCACGAGGACTGCGCGGCGGTCACCCTGGCTTTCGACGCAGGCGCCACCGACTTCATCTCCAAGCCGGTCAACCGGGCGCTGCTGCCCCGGCGTCTGGAATACATGCTGCGCAATGCCGCAGCGGCTGAGCGCATCGAGCGACTCGCTTACTTCGATCCGCTCACCGCGCTGCCGAATCGGCAACGCTGTCTCGAGACCGCCGAGCAGCAGTTCGCGCAGGCCGCGCGCATGGGTCAATCCGTGGCGGTCGTGTACCTGGACCTCAACGGCTTCAAGCGGATCAACGATACCTTCGGGCATTCGGTCGGCGACACGGTGCTGCGCACGGTGGCCGGAAAACTCGCCAGCGTGGCCGGCGGCCCCACCGGCGGCGGGACGCATATCTCTCTGGCCCGCTTCGGCGGTGATGAGTTCGTGATCCTGGTGCGTCACTCCGAGGCGCAAGCCCTCGCCCTCGAGCTCGCCGAGCGCTGCGCCGCGGCGTTCCGGGAACCGATCGGCCATGAAGGTCTAGAATTCTACTCGCCCCTGAGCATCGGAATCGCCGTATACCCCCAAGATGGCGCCGACGTTGCCACGGTGCTCAAGTACGCCGACACCGCGATGTATCAGGGCAAGAGCGGCTGCGCCGCGCCGATCGCCGTCTATGTTCCGGCAATGAGCGCGCCGCTGCGCCACTGGCTCGAGCTGGAATCGCGCCTGCGGCAAGCCGTCGAGGACGAGCGCGTGCAGCTGGTGTTCCAGCCTAAGTTCGTCCTGGCGGATGCTCGTCTCTCGGGCGTCGAGGCGCTGTTGCGATGGAGCGACCGGGAGCACGGGGAGATCTGCCCCACTCGTTTCGTGGAGATCGCCGAGGACAGCGGTCTGATTCTCGAGGTGGGCAACTGGGTGATGCGCACCACCTGCCGCCAGTTGCGCCGGTGGCTCGACGCGGGCTGCGCGGTTCCCGTGGCCATCAACGTTTCCGGCAAGGAATTACTGCACGGCGATCCGGCCGGTGTCCTCGAGCGGGAGGCCGCAGCCGCCGGCGTGCCCACGGCGCTCATCGAGATCGAGATCACCGAATCGGTCCTGGCGCGCGACTCGGTCGGGGTGCGCCGGGCGCTCGCGCGGCTGCGCGAGCTGGGATGCCGCATCGCGCTCGACGATGTCGGTACGGGCTACTCCTCGCTCTCCTACATCACGCGCTTTGCGCCCGACCGGCTCAAGATCGACAAGGCTTTCGTGCGCAACGTCGACGGCTCGGCGAGCGATGCCGCCATCGCGAACGCGATCCTCGCGCTCGCCAAGACTTTGGGCATCGTCGTGACCGCCGAGGGGATCGAGCGCCCCGGCCAGCTCGAATGGCTGCGCAGCCGCGGCTGCGACGAGGCGCAGGGCTTTCTGCTCTCGCGACCGCTGTCGGCCGCCGAGCTCGAAGCGCGGCATCTGCTCGGCTCGCCGGCCGCGCCCTGCGGGTCACGCAAGCTGGCCAGCGCCTAATGTTCCGGCACCTCGTCAGTCGTGGTAAATAGAGCGCCCAATCCAGTGGAACATCGGGACGAGCTGTGCTTGAGATCCAGCCGAGTCGGGCGGCGTTGCCGCGCCGGATCCCGCTGCATGGCCCGCTCACGGCGCTGACGATCCTGGCGCTTGCCTCGAGCGCCTGCGCCGCCGCGCCGCGCTCGCCGGCACATCGGCATGCCGAGACGCTGCACACCGTCATCGTCACCGCTCAGGGGCGAAGGCAGCCGCTCGCCGAGGTCCCCGAGAGCATTACGGTATTCTCGGCCCGCACGCTCGCCGCGCTCGATATCGACTCCTTCAACGGCTACGCCACCAAAACACCGAATCTCTCCTTCGCATATGGCGCGGGCTCGACGGGGATCTCGAACGCCCGCACGATCGCGATCCGGGGCATCACCGGGCAGAACCTGTTCGGTACCTCCGGTGCGACCGGGTTTTATATCGACAACACCCCGCTGCCGGAATCGGTCAATCCACGCATCGTCGACATCAAGCGAATCGAGATCCTCAAAGGCCCACAGGGGACCCTGTTCGGAGAGAGCTCCCTCGGCGGCACCGTGCGCATCATCACCCGCAAACCCGATTTGCACCGCAATGCGCTCGCATACAAGGCGCAGGCCGGATTCAGCTCCGGCGGCGGCAGCGCCGATGGTGGCCTCGACGTCATCGACAACCTGGTACTCGCTCCGGGGCGGCTCGCGACGCGTATCGTGCTCTTCGGCAACCATCAGGCGGGCTACTTGACCCGGACCTTCCCGGCGCCGACCAGCCCCGCGACCGAGGATCCCTCGCTGCAAGTTCCCCGCACGAGCATCGGGGACCAGGGCGCCCAGACCACCTATGGCGGCTCGATTGCAACCCGCCTGCGCGTCAACCGGGCACTGGAGGCGGACCTGATGATCATGGCGCAGGACACTCACGATAAGGGATTTCCGGCCACCTTCGCGCCGCTGCCGGCTTTCAAGCCCCTGTACACCCTCAATCGGGCCTTCAACGTCCAGCCGGGCGCCACCTCCGCCTGGGTGCTTCCGTCGCTGACGATCCGCTATCGGCGCGGCAAC